>VAZT01000169.1 GCA_005884825.1 Alphaproteobacteria bacterium | reverse complement strand
GTCGGGACCGTATTTGAGGTCGCCGAACAACGACATGCCCGGGGTCGTCGCCGCGACTGCGGCAGCCACCAGCCGGAGCGATGCAACGAGCGCAACGAGGGTTGCAGGGATTCTGCGCATTACTGAACTCCGCGCGAACAGCTCAACTGCCGATGAGCTCGAGCGCCGCCCGATGTGTGCGGCGGTCGCCCGCCACCAGGATGCGGCCGTCCGAGGCGATATCGAGATCGGCTCCGCGCCAATCGGTGGCGAGGCCTCCCGCCCCCTCGACGATCGGAACCATCGCGCAGAAATCGTATGGCTTGAGGCTCGCTTCAAGGACGAGGTCGATAAAGCCGGCGGCAAGGAGACCATAGGCGTAGCAATCGGCGCCGAACCGCGTCAGCTTCACCGCGCCCGACACACGGGCGAAGGGAGTGGCGTCTCCACCCTTGAACATGTCGGGAGTCGTGGCAAAAAGCGTGGCGCCAGCGAGCGAGGGACAGGCCCGGCAGCGAACCACAGCGCCGTTCAAGGTCGTCGGACGGCCGGCAACCCCGACCCAGCGCTCGCGGGAAATCGGCTGGTCGATGATGCCGAGGATCGGGCGTTTGGCGCGGGTCAGCGCAATCAACGTGCCGAACAGCGGAACCCCGCTGATGAAGGATTTCGTCCCGTCGATCGGGTCCAATGTCCACACGAACTCGGCATTCTCGCGCACCCGGCCGAACTCTTCCCCGATGATGCCGTGCTCCGGAAAACGCCTCTCGATCAGCGACCGCATCGCCTGTTCCGCCGCGCGGTCGGCAATCGTCACCGGGGTCAGGTCGGCCTTGTCGTCTACCGTGAGCGGTTGCCGAAAGTACGGCCGGATCGCCTCGCCCGCCGCGTCGGCGAGACTGAGCGCGAGCGTAATAAAATCATCGAGCTCGTGCGGTGGCACGGAGACTATTTCAGTGTCTCGAGATAGGCGATGACATCGGCGCGATCCTGGCCCTTGGGGATACCGGCAAAGGTCATCTTGGTGCCTTTGATGAAGGCCTGCGGCTTCCACAGCCACTCATTGAGCTTGTCCGGATCCCACTTTTCGCCTTTGTGCGCTTCCATAGCGGCGGAGAATTGATAGCCAGGCACCTCGGCCATGGCCTCCTCGGTGATATCCCACAGGTTAGGCCCGATCTTGTTGGGCCCGCCCTTGGTGAAGGTGTGGCAGGCGGCGCAAACCTTGGCGATCTGCTCGCCTTTTTTTGGATCGGCCTTGGCGAGCAATGGCCCGATCGGCTCGGGTCCGGCCGCCGCCCCCTCCACGGGCGCGCTCGCGCTGGGTTCGGCGCCCGCCACGACAAAGACCGGCTTTTCCAGTTCCTTCGGCCGGACCAGCTGACCGGCTAGAATCCCTGAAGCCATCGCGACAATCATGGCCGTGAGCACCGAGGCAATGATCTTGTTCCACTCGAATGACGACATCGATGCCCGATCCTCCCGCGGATAGACCGAATTATCACGCTTCCGGCTCCCGGACGAACCGGGCATCTTGTCGCTATCGAAGCAGGATTAAGCAATACCCGTGACCAGAACCGCACCCGCAAACCCGATCGTCCTCATCCCCGCCCGGCTCGCCGCTACACGGTTGCCGGGCAAGCCGCTCGCCGATATCGCCGGAACCCCGATGATCGTGCATGTCTGGCGCCGTGCCGTCGCGGCCGAGGTGGGGCCGGTCGTCGTCGCCTGCGGCGATCGCGCGATCGCCGACGCCGTCGAATCGGCGGGCGGGCGGGCAGTCCTCACTGCCCCGGACCACGCCACCGGCTCGGACCGCATTCACGAAGCGATCGGGCGCATCGATCCGAGCGGCCGGCACGACGCGGTGATCAATGTGCAAGGCGATTTGCCGCTTCTCGATCCGGCGGCGGTCCGTGTCGCCGTCGCCGGCCTCGCCGATCCCGAGACCGACATCGCGACCTTGGCCGCAATCATCGGCGACGAAACGGCGCTCGCCGATACCAGCGTCAATAAGGTCGTCGCCGGTTTCGCCGATCCGGCGCGGCCGGCGCGCGCGCTCTACTTCAGCAAGGCCATTGTGCCGTGGGGGCCGGGGCCGTATTACGAGCATATCGGGCTCTACGCCTATCGCCGCGACGCGATCGAACGGTTCGTCGGGCTGCCGCGCGGCGTCCTCGAGCAGCGGGAGCATCTCGAACAGCTGCGAGCCCTCGAAGCCGGCATGCGGATCTCAGTCAGCCTGATAGACGCCGCCCGCCTCGGCGTGCAGGTCGACACGCCGGCCGACCTCGCCCGCGCCCGCCACCTCGTAGAACGGCTGTAAACGAGAAATGACCGCATCTTCAAACCCGGCACAGAGGATAGCGTTTCAGGGCGCATCCGGCGCTTATTCCGACCTGGCGTGCCGCCGCGTCTTCCCCGAAATGGCGACCTTGCCGTGCAATCAATTCGACGACGCCTTCGCCGCGGTGCGCGAAAATCGGGCGGCGCTGGCCATGATGCCGATCGAGAACTCGGTCGCCGGCCGCGTCGCCGACATCCATCATTTGATGCCGGATTCCGGCCTTCACATCATCGGCGAACATTTCGAGCGGGTGAACCATCACTTGCTCGCGCTTCCGGGCGCTACCGTGGCGACGATCCGTACGGTCCGCAGCCATGTTCACGCGCTGTCGCAATGCCGCAAGCTGGTCCGCTCGCTCGGCCTCGATCCGGTTGTCGCGGCCGACACCGCCGGCGCGGCGGCCGAAATAGCCGAGCGCGGCGATCCCACGGTTGCGGCAATCGCCTCGGAGCTCGCCGGGCAGATCTACGGTCTCGTCTCGCTGAAGGAGAACATCGAGGACGCCGAGCACAACACGACCCGCTTTTTGATCATGTCGCGCGAGCCCAAACGGCCGCCGCGCGGCGCCCCGACGGTGACGACCTTTCTGTTCCGAGTCCGCAACGTGCCGGCGGCGCTCTACAAGGCGATGGGCGGGTTCGCCACCAACGGCGTCAACATGACCAAGCTCGAAAGCTACATGGTCGGCGGCGCGTTCGCCGCGACGCAGTTCTACGCCGACGTCGAAGCGCATCCAGAGGACCGCCCACTGGCATTGGCGCTTGAGGAGCTCGCTTTCTTTTCGCGCGAGCTCAAGATCCTCGGCGTCTACCCGGCCCATCCACTGCGCATCGCCGCCTCGGCGCGCGATGCCGACTGAGGACCCTTCTCAATGATGCTGATCGACCATGCGGAGTTGCAGCGGATCGCATTGCGCCTCTTCGAAGCTGCAGGCAGTCAGCCTGACGAGGCGCAAATCATCGCCGACCACCTGATCGAGGCCAATCTGCGCGGCCACGACAGCCATGGGGTCGGCTTGATTCCGAATTATCTGCAACATCTCGCGAACGGCACCGTCTTCGCAAACCGAAAAGGCCGCATTGTCAGCGAGGACGGCTCGCTGATCGTCTATGACGGCGAGCGCGCTTGGGGCCAGATCGCCGCGCGCGAAGCAGTAATGGTCGGCATCGCCAAAGCGCGTGAGACCGGGGTCGCGGTGGTGGCTTTGCGCAACCCGCATCACATCGGCCGGGTCGGCACCTATGGCGAGATGTGCGCCGAGGCGGGCCTCGTCTCGTTCCATTTCGTCAACGTTACCGACGCGCGGCCGGCGGTGGCGCCGTGGCGCGGCACCGATGCGCGCTTCAGCACCAACCCCGTCTGCATAGCCATACCGGGCCCCGACCCCGAACGCCCGATCATCCTCGACATGGCGACAAGCACGATCGCGATGGGTAAAGTCCGCGTTGCCCGCAACAAGGGCGAGCGGCTCAAACCCGGGATCCTTATCGACGGCGAGGGCAAGCCGACGACCGACCCCGGTGCGATGTATCGCCAGCCGCGTGGTGCGTTGATGACCATGGGCGAGCACAAGGGTTATGCGCTGGCTTTTGTCTGCGAGATGCTGGCCGGCGCCTTGTGCGGCAGCGGCACGATGCGGCCCGAGCGGCAGGGCCGCGGCACGGCGACCAATGGCATGCTGACGATCGTCATCGACCCCTCGCGCCTTGTCGATCGCGAGTGGCTGCACGAGGAGATCGCGGCGATGACCGCCTACATCACCGCCTCGCCGCCGGCGCGCCCGGACGAGCCGGTGCTGATCCCCGGCGACCCCGAGCGCCGCACCCGCGCCGAGCGCATCGCCAACGGCGTGCCAATCGACGACGAGACCTGGCGCGAGCTCACCGTCGCCGCCCGCGGCATCAATGTGCTGATCGAACCGCCGGGGCCAGAGTCTGGGTGACCCGGATACGGCCCCGTTCACTGGAGCCGCACCTCGCTGCAGGCGACCCAGTGGCCGGGTCGCAGCTCGCGCAGTTCGGGCCGATGCTGCTTGCACCGCTCGATTGCGATCGGGCAGCGCGGGTGGAAGACGCAGCCCGAGGGCGGGTTGATCGGGCTCGGCACCTCGCCCTTGACCGGCCGGAACGTTCGCTCCGCCTCGACCGTCGGATCGGGCACCGGCACTGCCGCCAGCAATGCCTGGGTGTAAGGGTGCAGCGGGTTGTCGAAGAGCTCGTCGCAGGCCGCGAGCTCGACGATGCGGCCGAGATACATGACCGCGACGCGCTGGCAGAGATGCCGAACCACCGACAGGTCGTGGGCGATGAACAGATAGGTCAGGCCGAATCGTTCGCGCAAATCCTCGAGGAGGTTAATGACCTGAGCCTGGATCGAAACATCGAGTGCGGAGACCGCCTCGTCGCAGACGATGAACTCCGGTTCCAAGGCCAGGGCACGGGCGATCCCGACTCGCTGCCGCTGGCCGCCGGACATTTCATGCGGGTAACGGTCGGCGAATTTCGGGTCGAGGCCGCAAACAGATAAAAGTTCCCGCACTCGCGCGGTGCGACGGCTTGCATCGCGCTCAAGTCCGTGAACCATAATCGGTTCGGCGATGATCTCGCCAACCTTCATGCGCGGGTTCAAAGAGCTGTACGGATCCTGAAAGATGACTTGGATCCGGCGCCGCAGCGCCACGAGATCTCTGCGTTCCAGCCTGGCGATGTCGACGCCGTCGTAGAGGATTGCACCGGCGGTCGGCTTTTCGAGCCGCAGGATGCAGCGTCCGGTCGTCGTCTTGCCGCAGCCGCTTTCGCCGACCAGCCCCAAGGTCTCGCCGCGGCGAACCGTGAAGTCGATGCCGTCGACGGCCTTCACCTCACCGACCTTGCGGTTGATGACAATGCCTTCCGTGACCGGGAAATGCATCTGCAATCCCCTGACCTCGAGGAGCGGCTTGGATTCGGGGGTCACTGTCATTTGTCGAGCCAGATCGTGCCGAGGTCTTGGTTCACGTAGTGACTGGGGCCGATTTTCCAGCCTTTGACATAGGACCGGTATGGCACGATCCGCTGCCACCACAGCAGGTAGATCGCATGGGCCTGCTCGTCGAGGACGTATTTGTTGAACTCCAGCAAATCGGCGTGCTGCTTGGCCTTGTCGAGTTCGCGCAGCTGCCGGTCGTACATCTCGATTTCTTTGGGGTCGTCGAACTGCCCGTAATTCGAGCTGGACACCGAATGCGGCAGGTATTTGCCGACATCGGCAAGCGGATTGACGACGTTCTGGCAGTTACCCTCGGTAGAGACGTCGAAATTGCCGCTGCGCAACGCCTCGAACCAGGGACCCGTCGGTACCACCCGTTGCGTTACGTGCAGGCCGATCTTGCTCCACTGGTCGACGACCCAGATCCCGTAATATTTATAGGGTTGATCGACATTCCGGTTTAAGAGTTCGAACTGGAGCCCCTCGGCTCCGGCCTCGTTCAGCAAGCGCCGCGCCTCGGCCCGCGACTTTTCGATGTCGGGCCAATAGCCGGCGATCTGCTGCAGCTCTTCTTTGGTCGGGGCGAGCGGCGAGTCCGGGAAGGTCAGCCCGCCGACGGTGTGCACGATCGCAATCTTGGACAGCTCCGGCGCGCTGCCCCAGCGGTCGATGGCCAAGGTCAGGGCGCGCCGTACCCGGACATCGTCAAACGGCTTTTTCTTGTGGTTCGGGGTTATCACCCCGCCGCAGTTCCAGTCGCTGGTCTGGACGGTAATCTTGTCGCCGAGTGCCTTTTTCAGCTCGTCGACAGTGGCCGGCGGAAAACCGCGAAATTCGATTGCGGCGCGGTCGGCGCGGATCGCCTCGACGCGGATCGCCTGCTTGTCGGCGAAGATCCCGGTAAATCCGTCGAGGTAAGGCAGGCCCTTGCGGAAATAGTCCGGGTTGCGCTCACCCTTGATCGATTGGCCGGTATCGTAGCTGACGAACTTGAACGGGCCGGAGCCGAGGATGTTCTTTTCGTACCAGTGCGGATCCTTGTCGAGGACCGCTTTTTTGTAGATCCAGGCATAAGGGTCGGCCAACGCCGGCAGAAACGCGTCGGTGGCGAATTTTAGATGAAAGACCAGCGTCGACGGATCGGTGGCCTCGACCTTGTCGACCATGACAAAGTTGCTTTGCCGGGCGCTGATGACACCCTCCGGCGGATTTATGATCTCGTTCCAACTCGCCGCGACATCGTCGGCTGTCAATGGCGAGCCATCGGTGAATTTCACCCCGTCGCGGATCTTGAACGTGTAAGTCTTGCCGTCGTCGGTCGGCTTCGGCATCGCCGTGCACAGATCACAGACGAGATCGTCGGTGTTGCCCGGGTTATAAGGGTCGGCACGGATTAAGACGCTGTAAAACGGCGCGGCCGAGTGGATCGTCGCGTAGGTCTCCTCGCGATGAGCGTCGAAGCTAGGCGGCGCGTCGGCCGGGATCATATAGGTCAAAGTGCCGCCGCGCTTGGGCTCTTCGTCGGCCACTGCTGAGGCAGCAATCGACAATGCACCGAGCAAAACCGCGAGTGCCGATTTTCCAAATGGTTGTCTCAAGTTGCAACTCCCTGTGCCCCAGACGCTCCCAGTTTCGTCACACCGGCGAAGGCCGGTGCCCACGGAGGGAATAGATCCCGGCCTGCGCCGGGATGACGAGTAATATCATTCAAATTTACAGCTTGTTTTCGCATCGATTTTATCTGTCGAGCCAAATTGTTGCGAGGTCTTGGTTGATGAAGTGCGTCGGTGCTATCTTGAAGCCCTTCACATAGGACCGGTACGGCACAATGCGGTGCCACCACAACACCCAGATCATGTGCGCCTGGTCGTCCAGCACGAGTTTTTCGAACTGGCGCATCAGGGCCCGCTGCTGTGCCGGGTCGGTCTCGCGCAGCATTTTGTCGTAAAGCTCGACCTCCTGCGCGTCGTCGTAATTGCCGTAATTCTCGCTGTCGACTGATGCGGGCAAAGCCTTCTGCACATCGAGCAGCGGATTGACCATGCCGTGGCCCGGCGCCTCGAGAACGACATCGAAATCGCCATTGCGCATCGCCTCGAACCAGGGTCCGGTCGGCAAAACGCGCTGCTTGACGTGCAATCCGACCTTGCTCCACTCGTCAATTAGCCAGGTCGCGACGTATTTGAAGGGTTGGTCGACATTGCGGTTGAGGAGCTCGAAGGAGAGCCCCTCTGCTCCCGCTTCCTTCAATAAGCGCCGCGCTTCAGCGCGTGATTTTTCGATATCGGGCCAGAACCCGGCGATCTGTTCCAACTCCTGCCGGTTCGCTGCCAATGGCGAGCCGGGATAAACGATCCCGCCGACGGTCTTGACAATGGCTACTTTCGACAGCCCCGGCGCGCCGTGCCAGCGGTCGATCGCCAGGGTCAATGCCCGGCGGACACGCGGGTCGTCGAACGGCTTGCGCTTGTGATTGGGGGTGACGCCGCTGGCGACGTTCCAATCGCTCTCCTGCACCGTAATCTTGTCGCCGAGCGCCTTGACGAGCTCGTCCCGCGCTGCGGGAGGCAGGCTGCGAAACTCGATCGAGGCGCGGTCGCTGCGGATCGCCTCGACCCGTACCGCCTGTTTATCGGCGTAAATACCGGTGAAGCCGTCGAGATAGGGCCGCCCTTTATGGTAGTAGTCGCGGAATTTTTCGCCCTTTATGGACTGGCCGACCTGATGATCGACAAACTTGAAGGGGCCGGAACCGACAATGTTCTTCTCGTACCAGCGCGGATCCCGATCGAGGATATCCTTCTTGTAGATGAAGTTGAACGGGTCGGCGAGAGCCGGCAGAAACGCGCTGGTCGCGAATTTGAGGTGGAAGACGACGGTCTCCGGGTCGGGGGCCTCGACTTTGTCCACCATCAGATAATTACTGGACCGTGCGCTCAGCTCGCCATTCGCCGGAAAAATGATCTTGTTGTAGCTGGCGGCAATGTCGGCAGCGGTGAGTGGCGAGCCGTCGTGGAATTTGACGTCCCGACGGATCTTGAACGCGTAGGTTCTGCCATCGTCAGCAGGCTGCGGCATCTCCGTGCAGAGATCGCAGACGAAATGCGTGATGTCCGCCGGGTTCTCCGGGTCGACCCGGATCAGCACGCTGTAGAACGGTGCGACCGAATGCACCGTTGCATAGGTGCTCTCGCGATGACCGTCGAAACTTGGCGGCGCATCCGCGGGGATCATGTAGGTGAGGCTGTCGCCATATTTCGGCTCCTCATCGGCCAAAGCCGGCGCAAGCGCCGCTGTGCCGAGCAGCACGCGGAGCGCCCTCAACATCGTCATTCCCGCGAAAGCGGGAATCCAGAGCCGCGTGGCCGCCGCGCTGGTCCCCCTGTTCCAGCCAGGGCCAGGCCCTGGACGCCCGCTTCCGCGGCGGTGACGATGCCCGCTTATTTGTCCAACCATACGGTCGCCAAGTCCTGGTTCAGGTAATGGCTGGGGCTGATCTTCCAGCCCTTAACATAAGATCGGTACGGCACCATCCGGTACCACCACAGCAGAAAGATCTCGTGCGCCTGATCATCGAGCACACGTTTCTCGAAATCGCGCATCAGCGCGCGCTGCTTCGTGAAGTCCGTCTCGTGCAGCATCCTGTCGTAGAGAGCCAGCCCCTGCTCGTCCTCGAACTGTCCGTAGTTCGCGGCATAATTCGGTAAATACCGCTGCACGTCGAGCAGCGGGTTGACCACGCTTTGGCAATTGCCGGCCAGGACGACATCGAAATTGCCTTGCCGCATAGCGTCGAACCATGGGCCGGTGGGTACCACGCGCTGCGTGGCGTGCAGGCCGATCTTGCTCCATTCGTCGATGACCCAGGTGCCGTTGTACTTGTAGGGCTGGTCGACATTGCGGTTCAAAAGCTCGAAGCTGAGCCCCTCGGCCCCGGCCTCCTTCAACAGCCGCTTCGCCTCGGCCCGCGATTGGTCGATGTCGGGAGAGAACCCGGCCAGATGCTGCAGTTCCTCTTTGGTCGCCGCCAACGGCGAGCCCGGGAAGACAATGCCGCCGACGGTGTGCACATTGGCGATCTTGGCGAGCTGCGGTGCGCCATCCCATCGGTCGATCGCCAAGGTCAGCGCCCGGCGCACTCGAGCGTCGTCGAACGGCTTTCTCTTGTGGTTGGGCTCCACGAAGCTGCCGCAGTTCCAGTCGCTTTGCTGAACCGTGATCTTGTCACCGAGCGCGCCGACGAGCTCGTCGCGCACCGATGGCGGAAACCCGCGGAACTCGATGGCGGCACGGTCGCTGCGGATCGCGTCGATCCTCACCGCCTGCTTCGGCGCGTAGATCGCGGTGAAGCCGTCGAGGAAGGGTAACCCCTCATGGTAATAGTCGGAGTTTTTCACTCCCTTGATCGATTGACCGATCTCGTAGCTGGCGAATTTGAACGGGCCCGAGCCGAGGATGTTCTTTTCGTACCAGCGCGGATCTTTGTCGAGGATCTCCTTCTTGTAGATCCAGCTATACGGGTCGGCGAGCGCCGGCAGGAACGCGCTCGTAGCAAACTTCAAGTTGAAGACCACGGTCTTCGGATCGGGCGCCTCGACTGTGTCGACCATCACATAATGGCTTTCACGCGGACTCAGCACGCCCTCGGGCGGGTGAATGATGTGCTCCCAGCTCGCAGCTACGTCGGCGGCTGTCAGCGGCGAGCCGTCATGGAATTTGACGCCGCTGCGAATCTTGAAGGCGTAGGTCTTGCCGTTATCGGTCGGCTGCGGCATTGCCGTGCACAGATCGCACACGAAGTCGGTGGTGGAGCCCGGATTGTTCGGATCGACGCGGATCAGCACGCTGTAGAACGGCGCCGCCGAATGGATCGTCGCGAACGTGGTCTCGCGGTGCGCATCGAAGCTGGGTGGCGCGTCGGCCGGGATCACGTAATTGAGCGTACCGCCGCTTTTCGGGGTTTCCTCTGCCGGTGCGGCAAGGGGCGCCCCGATCAAAAGGGCGCTGAAGCCCGCCGCCAGAATCGTTAATTGTGCCTCCACAGCAATTTCTCCCAGTAAAGCATCCCGTTCATAGCTTTGTTATTTGTCGAGCCACACCGTTTCAAGGTTCTGGTTGACGTAATGACTCGGACTGATTTTCCAGCCTTTGACATAAGAGCGGTGGGGAATGATCCGGTTCCACCATACTATCCAGATCTGGTGCGCCTGATCATCGACGACATATTTCTCGAACTGGCGCATCAAGGCGCGCTGCTTGTCGAAATCGGTCTCGCGCAGCATCTTCTCATAGAGGGCAAGTTCGTCATCATCGTCGTAATAGCCGTAGGCCCCGGCAAAATTCGGCAGATAGGTCTGCACGTCCAGCAGCGGGTTGGGCACCCCGCGGCAATTGGCGATCGACGCGACCTCGAAATTGCCGGTGCGCAATGCCTCCAGTTCCGGGCCGGTGGGCATGACCCGCTGCGTCACGTGAAGCCCGATTTTGCTCCATTCATCAACGAGCCAGGTGCCGACATATTTGTAAGGCTGATCGACGGTGCGGTTCAAAAGCTCGAACGACAGCCCCTCGGCGCCCGCCTCTTTCAGCAGCCGCTTCGCCTCCGCCCGCGATTTCTCTATATCGGGCCAGAACCCGGCAATTTGCTGCAGCTCTTCTTTCGTCGCTGCCAACGGCGACCCAGGGAACACGATGCCGCCGACAGTGCGCACATTGGCGATCTTCGACAATGCCGGCGCGCCGTGCCAGCGATCGATCGCGAGGGACAGCGCACGGCGGACGCGGGGATCGTCGAACGGCTTTTTCTTGTGGTTCGGCGTTACCAGACTGCCGCAATTCCAGTCGCTCTCCTGCACGGTAATTTTGTCGCCCAATGCCTTGACGAGCTCGTCGCGCGCGGCCGGCGGGAAGCCGCGGAACTCGATCGCCGCGCGGTCGGCGCGTATCGCATCGAGCCTTACCGCCTGCTTGTCGGCATAGATCGCCTTGAAGCCGTCGAGATAAGGCAGTCCTTTGCGATAGTAATCGGGATTGCGTACGCCGCTGATCGACTGCCCGGTCTCGTATTCGGTGAATTTGAAGGGGCCGGAACCGAGGATGTTCTTCTCGTACCAGCGCGGGTCGTTATCGAGTATTTCTTTCTTGTAGATGAAGGCGAATGGGTCGGCGAGCGCCGGCAGAAACGCGTCGGTCGCGAATTTGAGGTGGAAGACAACGGTCGAAGGATCCGGCGCCTCCACCGTGTCGACCATTTCGTACCAGCTCTCGCGCGGGCTCAGCATCCCCTTCGGGGGATGGATGATCGTATCCCAGCTCTTGGCGATATCGCCGGCAGTCAAGGGCGAGCCATCGTGGAATTTGACGCCGTCGCGGATCTTGAAGGTGTACGTCTTGCCGGCGTCCGTCGGCTTCGGCATCGCCGTGCACAGATCGCACACGAAATCGGTCGTCGAGGAAGGGTTCTCCGGATCTATGTGGATCAGCACGCTGTAGAAGGGCGCCGCCGAATGCAAGGTCGCGAACGTCTGTTCGCGGTGCCCGTCAAAGCTCGGCGGCGCGTCGGCCGGGATCGTATAGGTCAATACCCCGCCGCGCTTGGCGGGCGCCTCTTCATCATTCGGCGCGGCTGCCAGTGCCACGGTACCGAGCGTGACGACGGCCGCACCCGCCACCAACCACCGTGCATCGAATTTCATCTGTGCCTCTCGGTCGCTAGTTTGATCAGGAAGCGGCAGCGCCGCTCGCTGACACAAGTTGCCTCGTCTGCTGCGTGTTCCCGGCCGCGATCTCGCCGCTTCGGAAGCATGCCGCCAAGTGCGCACCTTCGCCGGCGCGTTGCAGCGCCGGCCGCGACGCGGCGCAGGCCTGGACGGCAAACCGGCAGCGCGGCCGAAACGAGCAGCCGGCGTCGAGCCGGGTCAGGTCGGGCGGCTGTCCTTCGACCGGATCGAGGCGCGCCTGCCGCGGACGATCCAGGCGCGGCACCGAACGCAGCAGCGCCATCGTATAGGGATGCCGCGGATCGTGGTAGATCTGCGCGGCGGGGCCGCTCTCGACGATGCGGCCGGCGTACATGACGTTGACCCGGTTGGCGTAGCGCGCGACGACGCCGAGGTTGTGGGTGATGATGATCAGCGCCACCCCGAGCCGGTGCGTCAGCTGCTTCATCAGCTCGAGGATCTGCGCCTGGATCGTCACGTCGAGCGCCGTCGTCGGCTCGTCGGCGATGATCAGCTTTGGATCGCAAGCCAACGCGATCGCGATCATGACACGCTGTCGCATACCGCCCGACAGCTGATGCGGATATTGCCTGAGGCGCCGCGCCGGATCAGCGATGCCGACCATGCTCAACAGCTCGACGGCGCGCTTTTCGGCCGCGGCGCGATCGGCCCCGCGATGCTGCTCAAGTGTCTCGGTGATCTGCCGGCCAATCGTCAATACCGGGTTCAGCGAGGTCATCGGCTCCTGGAAGATCATGCCGATATCAGCGCCGCGGACTTGACGGATTTCCTCGTCCGAAAGCCGCAGCAGATCGCGCCCGGCAAACAGGATCTCACCTCGGGTGATGCGCCCGGGTGGATCGGGGATCAGGCGGAGGATCGAGAGCGCCCCGGCGGTCTTGCCCGACCCGCTTTCGCCGACAATCGCGACCGTCTCGCCGCGCTCGACGGTGTACGAAATCCCATCGACCGCGGGCACGACACCGGCCCCGGTGCGAAACTCGGTATGCAGGTCACTGACTTCTAAGAGTGGCGGCAAAACACCCGCGTCCTCCCGTACGTTCCGCGAGGGATCGTATTCTTGTTGGGTGCGCTGTGGTATCGGCCGCGGCAAGAACTGTCAACGGCGACGGAAGATGGCGGAGCAACTCGCCCGGCAGCG
>VAZT01000168.1 GCA_005884825.1 Alphaproteobacteria bacterium | reverse complement strand
CGGGCAAGATCGTCGCGATGTTCATGATTTACTTGACGCCGTTGTCGCTGGTGCCGGCGTTGTTTGTATGGCGGTGGCCGGACCCGTCCACGCTCGGCGCGCTCGTCGGGCTCGGTGGTCTCGGGACGATCGCGCATTTTTCCGTAGCGCGCGCGCTTGCAGCCGCCGATGCCAGCGCTTGCGCGCCGTTCGAGTTCGCCCGTCTTCCCTTTGCGGCGCTGGTCGGCTTTTTATGGTTCGGCGAAGTCACCGATGTGTGGACCTGGGTAGGAGCCGCCATCATCGCCGGATCGTCGGTCTACGTCGCGTATCGCGAGGCGAGGCTCGCCAGGCTGGCGCGCCGCGGCGAGGGACGAGCACCGAGGTCGATTGGGCGATAAGATTTCCCGCCGCGAATTATCGTTAGGAGGAAAGCATGGAGATCGCAGGGCAGGCGGCAATCGTCAGCGGCGGGGGTTCCGGTCTAGGCAGGGCGACGGCAGAGGCGCTGAATGCGGCAGGGGTCAAGGTCGCGATCCTGGACGTCAACGAGGCGTCCGCGGCCGCCGCGGCGCGCGAGATAGGCGGCTTCGCAATAGGTTGCGATGTGACCGACGCTGCTGCGGTCGAAGCGGCCATTGCGGCGGCGCGCCAACGCCACGGCCCGGCGCGCATCGCCGTCAATTGCGCCGGCGTCGGCACCGCCGGGCGGATCGTCGGGCGCGACGGTCCGCTGCCGCTCGATGCGTTTCGGCGCGTCGTCGAGGTCAATCTGATCGGCAGCTTTAATCTCCTGCGGGTCGCCGCGGCCGAGATGACCACACTCGACCCGCTGACTGATGGGGAGCGCGGCATCATCATCTCGACCGCCTCGGTTGCGGCCTATGAAGGTCAGATCGGGCAAGCCGCCTATAGCGCCTCGAAAGGCGGCATCGTCTCGCTGACCCTGCCGGCGGCGCGCGAGCTGGCGCGCTATGGGGTGCGGGTGGTGGCGATCGCCCCGGGTCTTTTCGAGACGCCAATGCTGCAGGGATTGCCGCAAAACGTCCAGGAGAGCCTCGCCGCCAGCGTTCCATTCCCGAGCCGGCTCGGCCGTCCGTCCGAATATGCCGCGCTGGTCCTCCACTTGTGCCAGAACCGGATGATCAACGGCGAAGTGATCCGGCTCGACGGCGCGCTGCGCATGGCGCTGCGCTGAGGGAGAGGTCGGCCGCGCTCAGGGCAGGGGCGGACGGCGGTCTCTTTCGGGGGCGATTTCGTCAATCGCATGCGCCAGGCGGATGTCGAGCTGGCTGAGCCCGCCCGCGTCGTGCGTCGACAGGATGACCTCTACCCGGTTGTAGACGTTGAACAGCTCGGGGTGATGGTCCATTTTTTCCGCCAGGAGCGCCATTCGCGACATGAAGCCCCACGCTTCGGAGAAGTTCTCGAAATGGTAGGTCTTGCGGATCGCATCGCGGTCGTCGACCTCGACCCAACCATGCAGCTCCTGCAAAGCGGCGTGGCGCTGTGCTCCAACCAGTCTTTCGGCCATTCTAACCTCCGTCAGTAGCGGAAGGTGATATCATGCCGGACCGCATGCCGCCATCGCTCGCCGAGATAGAGGCGTTGGCGGAACGCGCGCTGGAAACCATCCCGCGCCAGTTGAAGCGTCAGCTCGGACAAGTCGTGATCCGGGTCGAAGAGTTCCCCGACGAGGAAACCGAGGCGGCGATGGGCCTCGAAAGCCCGTTCGATATTCTTGGCCTCTATCGGGGCGTCGCGCTACCGCACAAAAGCGTCAGCGATCCGCGGCCGGACCTCGACATGATCTTTCTCTATCGTCGCCCGATTCTCGATTACTGGTGCGAGAGCGGCGAGAATTTGGGGCATCTGGTGCGCCACGTGCTGATCCATGAGATCGGCCACCATTTCGGCTTCAGCGACGAGGACATGGAGCGGATCGAGGCGACGGACTGAGCCAGGTAGTCACACCGGGGTTGGCGCATCTGGATGGAGCAGTTCGGCGTTGCGCAAATCGGCCCACAGGGCCGGCGGGATCGGGTACCGCAGGAGCTTGGCGTTAGCCTTGAACTCATCGACGTTGCGCGGCCCGGGGAGGATCGCCGCGACGGCTGGATGAGCGAGTGGGAACTGCAGCGCCGCGGCGACGAGGGGCACCTGATGGCTGTCGCAGATTGCGTTTATCATTTTGACCCGGCCGCCGATCTCGGAAGGCGCCGGCCGATAATTCCATGTGTCCCGGCCGGCGAGAATGCCGGTATTGAACTGTGCCCCGATCACGACCGATATCCCGGACCGCAGGCATCGAGGGAGCAGGTCATCGAGGGGCGTCTGCTCGAGTAGCGTGTAACGCCCGGCAAGAAGAAAGACGTCCCAATCACCCCAATTGATCGCCTCAAGCAGAACTTCCCATTCATTGACCCCGATCCCGATTGCCCGCAGCTGGCCGGATGAGCGCAATTGTTCGAGCGCGCGATATCCACTGCCGCGAAAGGTACGCATGATCCCGGGATGTGCGTCTTTGCCGTGCTGCCGCGCACCGATGTCATGGACATAAAGTATGTCTATCCGTGCGATCCCAAGGCGCTGTAAGTCGTCCTCGAACGAGCGCATGATCCCGTCGTAAGAATAATCGAAGACATCCTCGAACGGCATCGGATGCCGCAGCGCGGCGGGAGTACCGGCATTCGTTTGTGGCCGCAACAGCCGCCCTGCTTTTGTCGACAAGACCCAATCTTCGCGGGGCAACTCGCGCAAGGCGTCGCCGACAATTCGGCACGCCTTGCCGAAACCATAGAAGGGCGCAGTGTCGAAATAGCGAACACCGGCCCACCACGCCGCCTTTACAACCGCCTCTCCTTCTTCTCGACTGACCGGGATCCGATGCCCCCCGAGGGTTCCGGTGCCGAGCCCCAGGACCGTCAGTCTGAGAGGCGTGCGCCCCACCTGGCGTGTCTCGAAGCCCTCCATACGCCTCCTCCGTCGATGCGATCTGATATTTTATCAGATTACAACCAGTCGCTGTGATCGGAGTTGCGGCCGGTCCTTTCCGAGAGGATCCTGTCACATGATCCTGACCTTTGGGTCAATAAATGCCGATTTTATCGTCCCGGTCCCAAAATTGCCGCAGCCTGGGGAGACTGTGCTGGGCGGCTCGTATGAACTACTACCCGGTGGTAAAGGGGCCAATCAGGCGCTGGCGGCGCGCCGAGCCGGAGCCGATGTCATCCTCGCGGGCGCCGTCGGCCGCGACAGCTTTGCCGGGATCGCCCTCGCTTCGCTCCGCAACGACGGCGTCGATACGCGTTTGGTGCACGACCTCGAGCTCCCGACCGGCTGTGCCATGATCATGGTATCGCGCGCGGGCGAGAACCTTATCGCCGTGGCCCCCGGCGCCAATATGGGCGTGCGGTGCGACTGGGTGCCCGAGGATTTGCTCGACCCCAAGACGATCCTTATCGCCCAGCTCGAAGTGCCGCCCTACGAAACCCAAGCGCTGATCAGACGCGTCCGCAGACGCGGCGGCCGATGTGTGCTCAATTTGGCGCCGGCGCTGCCTATCGATTCGGCGCTGCTGCCGGAAATCGATCTCCTTGTCGCGAACGAGAGCGAGGCCGCGATGATGTCGACCGATCCAATCGGGACGGCCGGCCGGTTGCGGCAAGGGCTCGTGGTGACGCGCGGCGCTGCAGGGGCGAGCGCGTTTCTCTCCGATGGCAGCCGGCTCGATTTCCCGGCGCTCGCAATCGACCCGGTCGATACGACGGGCGCCGGTGACACGTTTGTCGGGGTTCTCGCGGCGGCGCTCGATTTGGGAGCGAGTCTCGAAGCGGCGCTCCGGCGGGCCAGTGCCGCGGCCGGCCTTGCTTGCCTCGCCCGCGGCGCTCAAACCGCAATGCCGGGTGCAGCGGCCATCGACGCGGCAATGGCGCACTTGCCACCCGGTTAGACCCGTGAAACGCTAGCTCGGGGCACGCAGTACGCCTGAAACTCGGTCAATATGTCAATGTAGAGCTGACGCTTGAACGGGACTATCAGCTCCGGCAGGCGACTTGGCGCAACCCATCGCCAGGCATCGAATTCCGGATGCTCGGTGGCGAGGTTTATGTCGCTGTCCCGGCCGGTGAAGCGCATGAGAAACCATTTCAGGCGCTGGCCCCGGTAGCACCCGCCCCATACGCTGCCGGCGAGTTCGATCGGCAGATCGTAATGCAACCAACCCCGGCTCTCCCCGATGATCTCGGCCTTGCCGGTGCCGATCTCTTCCTTCAGCTCCCGCAGGGCCGCCTGACGCGGGGTCTCGCCCGGCTCGATGCCGCCTTGCGGCATCTGCCATGCCGGCATCGTCGGCATGTCGAGGCGGCGGGCGACGAACACCTCTCCCAGCGCGTTGAGCAACATGATGCCGATCGCCGGACGATAGCCGAGCGGCTCTCCGCCCTCATCGGGCTTCTTCACCCGGTACCGTCGAGGCTGCGCGGTTTATGTGTCTTCAGTTGACGACCCGCCCATTGAACATCGCAACGCCGCGCAGCATGTCGACCGCCCTGGCCAGCTGGTAATCGGCGGGCGTGCCCATGATCGAAGGATCGACGGATGTCTGCTCAGGGGGGCCGTCTCCGGAATCTTCCTTTTTCAGGTCCGTCGCCGTCGCGGCCTTCTCGCCTTTCTCCTTCTCGATTTTGGCGGCTTCGACGACGATGTCCGGATCGATGCCCTTCGCCTGAATAGAGCGTCCGGAGGGCGTATAATAGCGCGCCGTCGTCAGTCGCATCGCGCCGTGGCCGGGGAGCGGTATGATTGTTTGCACCGATCCCTTGCCGAAGGATTTCGTCCCGAGAAGGATCGCGCGATGGTGGTCCTGCAAAGCGCCGGCGACGATCTCGCTGGCCGAGGCGGACCCGCCATTGATCAATACCGCCACGGGCAGACCGCTCGCGATGTCGCCGGGACGGGCGTTATAACGCTGGGCATCCTCGCTGCGCCGGCCGCGGGTCGACACAATCTCGCCCTTGTCCAGAAAGGCGTCCGAAACCGCAACTGCCTGGTCGAGGAGCCCGCCCGGGTTGTTGCGCAGATCGAGAACCACTCCCGCGAGCTTATTGCCGGCCTGCTGCTTTAGATTTTTCATTGCATTGTTGAGGCCGACATCGGTCTGCTCGTTGAAGCTGGTGATCCGGATGTAGCCGATCGTGTCGCCCTCCAGATGGGAGCGGACCGACTGGATCTTGATCGTTGCGCGGGTCAATTTGACGTCGAAAGGGTCCTTTCCCTCGCGCCGAATCGTCAGCTTGATTTCGCTACCGATCAGGCCGCGCATTTTCTCCACCGCCTCCGGCAGGGTCATCCCCTGGACCGGGTCCCCATCGAGGTGAGTTATCAGGTCGCCGGGCTTCAGGCCGGCGCGCGCCGCCGGCGTTTCGTCGATCGGCGAGACGACCTTGACGAGCCCGCTCTCCATCGAAACTTCGATCCCCAGCCCGCCAAACTCGCCGCGGGTCTGAACCTTCATATCGTTGAAGTTTTTCGTATTCAGGTAATTCGAATGGGGATCGAGCGAGGTCAGCATGCCGTTGATCGCCGATTCTACCAACGTATCGTCGCTGACTTCGTCGACATATTCGGCGCGGACGCGCTCGAAGACCTCGCCGAACAAATTGAGCTGCTTATAGGTTTCCGCCGAGTTGGCCGGCGGTGCTGCGCCGACGTCCTGGCGCAGCGAGAACACGAGGACCGTGGCGGCAACCACCGCCATGAGACCCGAACGCTTCATCCATTCACCCTATCGTCTCGGGCCCAATCGGCACGATGCACTCGGCATACCATATCCGGCAGTGCGGGCGATGATCAAGCCGAGCCGCCGCGGCGAAATGGTCCGGTTCAATCCGGAACTATGGATCAATCTCACCGAATTGGCAGAGCAAGGCTCGGCCGCCCATGTGGCCCGGTTCGTGGCACCGCCGGTGGGTCCGGGAGGATTGCCGGACGGGTGCGGCGATTCCTTGCTGTTGCTGCTGTTTTTTGCAACGAAATATCAGCAAAACCGATAATTGCGCCCGAGAATACGAGGATCTTTACCGCCTCTGGACTCCTAGTTTCCGGATCCTGGCAAAGCACCGGATCGGTCCCCTCCAAACCCAACATGGTCACCTGTTTCACCTGTTTTATGAGGCCCAGATCAGGTTCGTTCTCCAAGAGATTGAAAAATCGCGGGCGGGGTCCGGACGACACCGATAAAAACGAAATCAACTATTAGTTGGGTAACTCCGAGAATGGTTAAGGTAGCAGATTTTTGCTAAATTGTCAACGTCCTGTCCTGAGTGGTAGTGACTCAGTTTGAATCCAAACTGAGTCACTACCTCCTGAGCCTTGGACGCTTTAAAGCGCCCAGCGGTTTACATAATTCCGGTCAATCTGCCGCTTGCCGTTCCGCGGCCGAGGAGATCAGCGAGTGGCCCGTCATCGCGGCCGGCTTCGTCAGATGGAGAATATCGAGCAAGGTTGGGGCGATATCCGAAAGACGGCCGTTTTCGAGGTGGCCGATTTCCGCCGGCGGGTTCACCACAACGAACGGCACCGGGTTGAGCGTGTGCGCTGTATGCGGCTCGCCGGTTTCCGGGTCGCGCATCATCTCCGCATTGCCGTGGTCGGCGGTGACGACGAGCGTGCCGCCGGCCTGTTCGACGGCCTCGGACAGCCGGCCGAGGCAAGCATCGATGGTCTCGACCGCTTTGGTCGCGGCGTCGATGCGGCCGGTGTGCCCGACCATGTCTGCATTTGCGTAATTCATTACGATCACGTCGAACCGGCCCGAGCTGATCGCTTCGACGACTTTCTCGGTAACTTCGGGCGCCGACATCTCCGGTTGCCGATCGTATGTCGCGACCTTCGGCGAAGGGACGAGAATCCGTTCCTCACCCGGAAAGACCGTCTCGCGGCCGCCGTTGAAAAAGAATGTGACGTGCGCGTATTTCTCGGTTTCGGCGATGCGCAGCTGGGTCAGCGCGGCTCGTGACACCACCTCGCCAAAGCTGTCGTTGAGGTTCTCGGGCGGGAACAGCGTCGCAAGAAATTGGTTGAGCTCCGTCGAATACTCGACAAGGCCGAGAGTGGCGCAGAACGCGATCCGCTTTTCCCGCGCGAAGCCGGAGAAATCGGGGTCGAGGAGAGCAGCGGCGATCTCGCGGATCCGATCAGCGCGAAAATTGGCGATCAGCAGACCATCGCCGTCACGCATGCCGGCGTAACCGGCGATTGCGGTTGGCGCGATGAATTCATGTAGCGGCCGCAGAGCGTGGCAATGCGCAGATCGCGGAGACCGGCAACGTCTTCCTGAAACTGCTTCACATAGGAACCGGCTGCCTTGGGCGGTGTGTCACGCCCGTCGAGAAAGGCGTGGACGGCGACCGGCACCCCGGCTTCGGCCAGAATGCGGGCCAGAGCGGCGATCTGGCGCTGGTGCGAATGAACCCCGCCGGGCGACATCAGCCCCATCAGGTGGGCGGTCCCGCGGCTTGTCTTCAGTTTGCCTATGAAATCGCACAATGGCGGCATGCCGGCGAGCTTGCCCTCGGCGATCGCCGCATCGATGCGCGGCAGGTCCTGCAAAACCAACCGTCCGGCGCCGATATTCGTGTGGCCGACTTCGGAATTCCCCATCTGTCCGTCGGGCAGGCCGACGTAGTGCTCGCTCGCCTGCAGCTGCGCGTGCGGCCAGCGCGCCTTCAATCGATGCCAGGTGGGCGCCCGCGCGATCTCGATTGCGTTATCGTCGGCCTTCTGCCGCTCGCCCCATCCATCGAGAATGCACAGCACCAGCGGCCGGGGGCGGGAATTCATCGCGGGAAGCCTCGACAATGGAAGTCTATCTCTATACGCGAAACCGACCGCGAGGAGATAGCGTTCCCGACATCTTTTAACCCCGGTGGTAAGGGTGACCGGCGAGAATCTGCTGAACGCGATAGAGTTGTTCGAGCAGCATTCCTCGGACCAGCAGATGGGGCCAGGTCATCGATCCGAGCGAGAGGGTCACATCGGCGCGGTCGAGAACCATCGAATGGAGGCCGTCGGCGCCGCCGATTGCGAACGTTAGCTCGGGCGAACCCCGGTCCCGCCACGCGGCGATCCGCTCGGCCAGTGCACGGCTGGACCATTGGACGCCGCGCTCGTCGAGGGCAAGGAAAGGGACGCCGGCCGGTAATGCGCCGAGGATCAATTCGCCCTCGCGGGCCTTAAGTTGTACGGGCGGAAGAGAGCGCCTCTCGTCCACCTCGACGATTACCGGGGGCGGCACGATCCTCGCGGCGTAGAAAGTCTGGAGTTCCTTGAACGGGCCGCTGCGCAGCCTACCGACGACGAGAAGGCGGAAACGAATCGAGGCGTCCCGGCTACAGGCGAACGGCTTCGCTGTCCAGCATCGCCGAGCCCCACATTTTTTCGAGATTGTAGTAGCTGCGGATTTCGGGCCGGAACAGATGCACGATCACATCGCCTGCGTCGATCAATACCCAGTCGCCCACGGTCTTTCCCTCGATCGAAATCCGGGTGCGCCGGGAGAGCACTTCATCGAGGTGCTCGGTCAATGCCAGCACCTGACGCGTCGAGCGGCCGCTGGCGATCACCATGTGGTCGGCAATGGTCGTTTTGCCGGCAAGGTCGATCGTGACGATCTCCTCTGCTTTGCCGTCCTCGAGCATCTGTAAGACGAGATCGAGGATTGTTGGGTGGGCTTCTATCGGTTTGGTGCGGGGTAACAGGGCAGCTATGGTCGACAATTCGGGTTTTTGCTCCGCAAGTCTATTCGATGGGGTTCCGTTCCGCTGCGATCGAATTCGGGTCGCCGAGCTGTCGTCCAGCCGGGTGTGGAAAAATACCCACGCCGGGGGTTCCATTTCGGCCAACCGACGCTCGTCCGACGCCGCAACTCGGTATCGGGCAAACCGCTTCGCAGCCAGTCCGGAAAGCGCTTTTAAAGAATAGGAAGGGCGGTTGAACACGGCAATGGGCACAGTCCGAAAGATCTCGGGCCAGCGCTCCCATTTGGGGATCTGCACGAGGTTGTCGCCGCCCATCAGCCACACAAATCGCAGCCGAGGAAAGCGGCGGCGCAGCGCCTTCAAGGTGTCGGCGGTGTAACGCGAAGGTCCCAGCCGGCTTTCGAGATCGGTGACAAGGATACGCCTGTCGGCTTTGGCGATCCGGCGAGCTCCCTCCAACCGGACCGCAAACGGCGCCATGCCGTCGACCGGCTTCAACGGATTTTGCGGCGAGACCAGCCACCAAACCTGATCCAGGTCGAGCAGCTTAAGCGCGAGCGCGCTGATGTGCAAATGGCCGCCATGGGCCGGGTTGAAAGAGCCGCCCAACAGCCCGATGCGGCGATGCCTGCCAGGCCCTGCACCCTCACCCACCAAGCGCTGCGCGCTTGGTCCCCCCTCTCCCGCACTGCGGGAGAGGAGCTTTGAGCGAGTAGGTTGTAGCCCCTCTCCCGCATTGCGGGAGAGGGTGCCGAGCGTAGCGAGGCGGGTGAGGGTCAGGGGCGGACCTGCCCGGTGCCGCGCACCAGGTATTTGTATGTCGTCAATTGCTCGGCGCCGACCGGGCCCCTCGGCGGCAGGCGCTGTGTCGAGATGCCGATCTCCGCCCCCATGCCGAACTCGCCCCCGTCGGCGAATTGGGTCGAAGCGTTAACCAAGACGATCGCGCTGTCCACCTCGCGCAGAAAGCGCTCCGCCGTCGCCTCGTCCTCGGTGATGATCGCGTCGGTATGATGCGAGCCGAAGCGGGCGATATGCTGAATCGCGCCCTCGACACCATCGACGATGTGAACCGCCAGGATCGCGTCGAGGTATTCGGTTCGCCAATCCGCTTCGGTCGCCGGCTCCAATCCTGGATCGATCGCAAGAACCTCGGGGTCGCCGCGCAGCTCGCAGCCTGCCGCCCGCAGATCGGCCAGGATCGCGGGGAGCTGCGTCTTAGCCGCCCGATCAACGAGCAGGGTCTCGGTGGCCCCGCAGATCGATACCCGCCGCATCTTGGCATTGAGCACGATTTTGCGAGCCTTTTCCGGGTCCGCGGCCGCGTCGACATAGGTGTGGCACAAACCCTCCAGATGGGCGATGACCGGGATGCGGCTCTCGCGTTGGACCCGCTCGATCAGTGACGGCCCGCCGCGCGGCACGATGATGTCGATCACGCCGCTCATCGCGAGCATCAATCCGACCGCGGCGCGGTCACGGGTCGGCACCAGCTGAATTGCGGCTTCCGGCAGCCCGGCGGAACGCAAACCCTCGGCCAGCGCCGCCACCAATGCCCGCGACGAATAGAAGCTCTCGGAGCCGCCGCGCAGGATCGCCGCGTTGCCGGATTTGAGCGCCAGCCCGCCGGCGTCTGCCGTGACGTTCGGCCGGCTCTCATAAATGATGCCGATCACGCCGAGCGGCACCGCGACGCGCTGGATATGGAGCCCGTTCGGGCGCGTCCATTCGGTGAGGACACGGCCGACCGGATCGGGCAGCGCGGCAACGGCTTCCAGTCCGGCGGCAATCGCCTCGACGCGTTTCGGATCGAGCGCCAGCCGATCGTGCAACGCGGCGGAGAGGCCCTGCGCTCCGGCCTCAGCGAGGTCGCGGGCATTGGCCGCGAGGATGTCCGCTTCGCGGCCTCTGACGGCCGCCGCAGCATTCTTCAACGCCGCGATCTTGGAATCGGCGGAAGCAAGACCGAGCGCAACGGCGGCCTCTCGGGCGCGTCTCCCGATCTCGGCCATTTCGGAATTCAGATCCGACCCCGATCTCGTCGTAGGGTCGCGGACAAGCGTCTCGGTCGTCATCGGGGCTCGGTCACCACCAGATCGTCGCGATGAATAATCTCATCGCGGCCACGGTACCCGAGGATCTCGGCGATTTCACCACTCTTGTGACCGGCAATGCGCCGGATATCGGTGCTTGAATAAGCCGAGAGGCCACGACCGACCTCGACGCTGGACCGGGTGCGGATGATCACCGCGTCGCCTCGTTCGAAAATACCTTCGACCTCGATCACTCCGGCCGGCAGAAGACTGGTGCCGCGCTGCAGCGCTCTGGCCGCGCCGTCATCGACGATCACTACGCCGGAAGGATTGACCGCGCCGGCGATCCACGCCTTGCGCGCCGACCGCGGCTCGCCGCGCGGTAGGAACAAAGTCGCCCTGGCGCCCGCCTCGATGGCGGCGAGCGGCCCCGGCGCAGCGCCGTCATCTTTCCCCTTCGCGATCAGCATGCGGCAACCGGCACTCATCGCGATGCGGGCGGCCGCGATTTTAGTCACCATGCCGCCCGAGCTGTAGCCAAGCGGTGCATCGCCTGCCATCGTCTCGATTTCGGGCCCGATCTCGCGAACCAGCGGGATATGCCGCGCGCTCGGGTCATGGCGCGGGTCGGCGGTGTAGAGCCCGTCGATGTCGGACAGCAGCACCAGCATGTCGGCGCTCGTCATCTGCGCGACGCGTGCGGCGAGCCGGTCATTGTCGCCAAAACGGATCTCGGCGGTGGCGATCGTATCGTTTTCGTTGACGACGGGAACGGCGCCGAGCGCCAGCAGCTGGGCAAAAGTCGCTCGACCATTCAGGTGCCGGCGGCGTTCTTCCGTATCTTCCTGGGTCAGCAGGATCTGTGCAACGGTGATGCCGTGGCGGGCCAGCGCGTCCTGGTAAGCATGGGCGAGCCGGATCTGTCCGGTGGCTGCGGCGGCCTGCTTTTCCTCCAATCTGAGCCGCCGTCCAGCAAGGCCGAGATGCCGCCGTCCCACGGCAATCGCGCCGGAGGACACAAGGATCACCTCCTGACCGCGCGATCGGAAGCGGGCGACGTCGTCGGCGAGCGCATCGAGCCATGGCCGGCGGACCTCCCCGTTTTCGGCCGCAAGGAGCCCCGACCCGATTTTCACCACGAGCCGCCGTGCCGCCGCGAGTGCCTGCGCAGGGGTGGGAGGAGGGTCGCGCGTCGCGGCGCTCACAACGATTGAACGAGAGTGCTCGCCTCCACCGCGGCTTTGTCCTTCCCCGCGTGCTCCGCCGAAAGGGCGGCGAGCACCGCCTCGACCACGTCCGGAACGCCCGCGCCGGTTGCGCCGGACAGCGGATGGACTTCGGTGCCCGGCCGGACCACCTGCTGCAGCTGGCGGCATTTTGCGTCTACCGTCTCAGGATCGATTGCGTCGCTCTTGTTGAGCCCGACGATCTCCAATTTTTCCGCAAGACCGTGACCATATTGGGCGAGCTCTTCGCGGATCGTGGAGTAAGCGCCGGCGACATCGTCGAGCGTGCCGTCCACCAGGTGAAGAACGACCGCGCAACGCTCGACGTGGCCGAGGAAACGAGTGCCGATACCGGCCCCGTCGCTCGCTCCTTCGAGCAAGCCAGGGAGGTCGGCCAGGACAAACTCTTGCTCGTGCTGCCGCACGACGCCGAGCTGTGGTTTCAGCGTCGTGAAGGGGTAATCGGCGATTTTCGGCCGCGCATGGCTGACCGCGGCGAGGAAGGTCGATTTGCCGGCGTTGGGCAGCCCGACAAGACCGGCGTCGGCGATCAGCTTCAAGCGCAGCCAGACCCAAGCCTCGCGGCCCGGCCAGCCGGGATCGGCGCGGCGCGGCGCGCGGTTGGTCGAGCTCTTGTAATGCGCATTGCCGAACCCGCCGTCGCCGCCCTGCAGAAAGACGAGCCGTTGGCCGGCACGGGTGAGATCAGCGAGCACCAAGCGGTTATCTTCATCCATGATTTGGGTGCCGACCGGAACCCGCAAAACCAGATCTTCGCCGTTGGCGCCGGTCCGCTCGCGGCCGGCACCGGGCCGGCCGTCCTGCGCCCGAAAATGTTGCCGATATCGGTAATCGATCAACGTATTGAGGTTCTCGGCCGCGACAAAGACGATGTCGCCGCCTTTGCCGCCATCGCCGCCGTTCGGCCCGCCGAACTCGATAAACTTTTCGCGGCGAAAGCTCATCGCGCCGCGCCCGCCGTCACCGCTCTTCAGGTAGATCTTGCACTGATCGAGGAATTGCATGTGCACAAGCTAAAAGGGGAGCAACCGGGCCGCTCCCCTCT
>VAZT01000702.1 GCA_005884825.1 Alphaproteobacteria bacterium | reverse complement strand
CCGTAACCGGGCGGGCCGAACACACGCTGCTCGCCGCCGGCGATGGCGGCGCTCAAGCGACGCTGCTCGCGCACTCCTATTGAATGAACCGAGCTGTCGTCGCGAGGCACCGACCTAGGACCGGCTGAAGCCTTCGAGCTCGCCGGCGGCCCAATCCATCGCCTCGTCCATGGTTTTGCCCTGTTTGGTGTATTGGGCGATCATCTTGGTCGTTGTCGCCTGCGCGAAGATCTGGTTGCCGATCCGCATCGGCGCCGGCGAGCCGGAGACCGACTCGATGACATCGCCGCGCGGCGGGTAATTCCAGATGCCGCCCTTTGGCGGACCCTCCTCGGCCCAGGTCTTGAAATCCCGCAACGTACCGAAAGCCGGGATGTCGTAGCCCTTGCTGCCGGCAACGAGACGTTCGACCGAGTCCTTCTCCCACAGATGCAGCAGCAGGCTCTTTCCGGCCGATATGTTGGGCGAAAAATTCCAGATGCCCCAATAGGAAGGCTGCGCCGGGTCGAAGCGCCCCTTCGGCCCCTTCGGCGACGGGAAATGCCAGCACTGCTCGGCGACTTTCGGTGCGTCACGCACCGCCACCGCCCAGGCCGAGGGCGGGTTCATGATCAATGCGCTCTGGCCGGATATCAGCGCCTTGTTGTTGCTCGAATCATCCCAGGCGAACACGCCGTCGGGCAGCAGCGGCACCAGCTTCTTGAAGAAGTCGAGCATGTGCCTGGTCGCGTCCGACTTGACCGTGATGTTGCCGTCCTTGTCGACCAACTCGGCGCCGTGAGCGGCGAATATCGCCCCGACCCAATTCATCGAGTCGCCGGTCTGGCCCAGCGGCATCCCGAACGGAAAGCCGGCCTTGTGACATTTCTCCGCCGCCTGCAGCCAAAAATCCCAGGTCCAATTATCGGTCAGCTCTTTGTCGGGCGGTGCGCCGGCCGGGTACATCTTTGTCAGATCGAGCCCGACATATTGCTTGAAGAGATCAATGCGTCCGACCGAGGGCAAGGTCAGCGTATTCGGGATCGACGGCACGGCGATCCAATGGCCGTTCTGCTTCCCGAGATATTCGACCGCCGCGCTCGGCTTGCCGTATTTGCCGATCAATGTCGCCATCAAATCATCGGCCGGCTCCCACATATCCGCCTTCGCCGCGGCGTACCAGCCCGGCTGGCCGACGATATCGTGCCCAGAGCGCGCCTGACCTTCGGCGGCGCCCACCAGCATCAGCTTGTCGCCCTGGCTGGTGACGAAATCGATCGTGACGTCGACTTTTTCTTTCGCCGCCCACTCGTGGCAGAGCTTGTCGAGCACATCGTTGGCCCCTGGCACCCAATGATCCCAGACCGCAACGCTGAGCTTGCCCGCGGCGTGGGCGCCGCGCACAGACGGCGCACCGGCCAGGGTTGCGGCCGCCGCCGCGCTCTGCATGAGGGTCCGCCGCGTCAGCCGGGTCGTTTCCATACACTCCTCCGAGGTCATAGGCCTACCCGCGATTGTAGCGCAACGGCGCACCGTTGCCATCTCGCCTGATAGCGACGCGTCGCGGCTGATTGGACTACTCGATGACGGGCTTGCAGCCGAGTCTTTGACAGGAGATCGTGTATTTAGATCATGTTTTAGTAAGTATTGACAAGAACCCAAATTTGAACTGCTCTCGCACGCGCAGCTGATTTCAGCTAATATTTCCCGCGTGCGAGAGCGATACTCTCTTGGGAAAGGCTGAGCGGGACCCGCTCAGCCTTTCACCAGCAGCGCCAGGATCGGCCCGAGGTGATCGTCGGCGAGTCCGACGGTAGGGATGCCGCGTGCTTCGAGATCCGCCATGTCATGCGTACAGCACGAAATGCAGGACCCTCAGTCGGACAATCCTTCGACGACGAGATCGACTTCGGCGGCGATCTGCTGCCGCAGCGGCAACGGCGCCACCCGCGTGTTGGTCGGCTTGGCGTAATGCCTGACGGCGATGCCGCGCTCGGCGAGCCGCTCGCCGAGCCGGTGCAGAAACACGTCACCGCGCGGTTTGGCGATGTCGAGAATCCCGATCGTCAATCCGTCGAGCCGTTCCGGCCGCGGCAGACGCGGCCGGATCGTCGGACTTCGCTCCGAGGTGGGGTCGAGAAGTACGGTCATGGTTTGACCTCTTTGGTTACGGGAAGGCTTCCGCGGGGACCGCCCGCGGACCAGCCGCCGATGATGCCGGAGAACATCCCGGCATCGCCGCCGGCACGGACGATCATCAACCCGCCCGGACGGAACTTGTTGACGGATTTGCCCGCGAGCGAAGGCGGTCCGCCTTCGGCAACGCCCCTGGCTCCGGCGACGAGGTCGTCCCCCGGGATCTCGCACAGCCGATAGAGCTCTTCATAGAGGCGCGCCTTCGACCAGCCCGCATTCTTAAAGGTGCGGTGGTGCTCGGGGCAGACTACCAAGAGCGCATCGCAAGAAGGCGCGTGCTTGACGTTGCTGAGCGCCTTCAGCGATCCGGCAAAGCTCTTTGCCAGGCTCTCGGGGTCGCGCGATTTCTGGTCGACGATCCCCTGCAGACCATACCCGGCGAACACGGTCACCGCCGACTGGCCCGGCTTCAGACCGCGCTCGACCGACAGCGGCTCCCAGCTCGACCCTTCTTCGTCCTCGGCAAAACAATAGGTGTACTTCATGCCGATGCGGCGTCGGATCGGACCGTTGACGACGACGACCGGCCCGACGAACATTGTCGTCGCCAGCACACCGTGCATCGCGAACTGCTCTTCGAGCACCGCCTCGACCGCCGCCAGCACGACGGGCAGATATTCAGGCTTACAGCCCGCCATTACCGCATTGACCGCTATCTTTTCGACGGTCGCCGGTGCCAGGTCGGGCGGAGCCAGTCCCAGAATTTCCTGCGGATCGCGCGCCGTGCCGTCGAGCATGCGCAACACTCGCTCCTCGGTCGGCGGCACCAACGGCAGCCCATCCGACCAGCCGCGCGCGAACATCGCCTCCTGCTCGTCCTCATCGCTCCCGATCTCGATGCGGCGCGATTTGAGCCCGGTCTCGTTGAAGCGAATTCTGAGCCGCTCGAGCACCCCGGGCTCGACATTCTTGGCGCCGCAGCCGGGGCGGGCCTGAGGCAAATCCCGGCCGAGCCCGGCAATGCCGCTGATCCGCTCCCATTCGCCGCGGTCCCAGCCATAGGTGCGCCCGACCTCGCGGCCGCCCTCGAAGCGGATCAGGGTCGGCACCACCTCGATCCCGAGCCGATGCGAGGTGTCGAGCATCGTGTCGTCAATCCGTCCTGGCACGGTTTCGGGAAAGGACGGATCGTCCTGGGTATAGACGGTGAGCCCTTGTTCCCGCGCGAGGTCCCCGAGCACCGGCGCCGCCATGACGCAAGTCGGGCAGTCGTGCTTGACTACCGCCACCAGCGGCGGCGATGGAGCAGGCCGACCTGCTGCGAATTCACCGCGCCCATTTTCTGCCCTATGGTCAAGGCCAATCCCGATCTTATCCTGGCAATGCTGACGTTGCTGTGCCAGCGGCTGCGCTGGACCAGCTCAGTGATCGAGGATGCCGCTTTTCTGGCGTTTCCGGCGCGGCTGGCGAAGCGGCTGCTGGTGCTGGCCGAGCATTACCGCAGGCCCCACGAGCACGAGGTTACGGTGCCCTTGTCGCAGCACGACCTCGGCAGCATGGTCGGCGCCGGCCGCGAAACGATCAACAAGCAACTCGCCCTCTGGCGCTCTGCCGGGATCGTCGATACCGCGCGCGGCGCCATTGTGATCCGCGATTGCGAGGCGCTGCGGGCGCTGGTCGGGTGCGTTTAGCCGCCGTAGAAGACGTTGTCGCCGAGATCCTTCATCTCGAGGATCGCCGCGTCGGGCCGCCCGGATATCGGCTTGGGCAGGTGAGCCTCGACGACCTCACCGACGACGATGTGGTGATCGCCCTGCTCGACAATGCTGGTGACGCGGCATTCGACAGCCGCCGGCGCGGCATCGAGGATCGGGACCCCGGTCGTGCCCCTGTGAACGGCCTGCCCGCTCAGCTTGCCATCCTCCAGCTTGGTCGGCTTGAAGAAGGTAAAGGCGGCTCCCTTCTGTTCCTTGCCGAGCATGTTCAGCGCGAAGGTCTTTTTGTCCTTGATGATCTGGTAGGCACCGGAATCGGTCTTCACCCCGACAACCACGAGCGGCGGCGC
>VAZT01000167.1 GCA_005884825.1 Alphaproteobacteria bacterium | reverse complement strand
CCATAGCTTCGGCCGGACTCGACCCGCTGGCCGGCGGTCAGCTCCGCCTCGTCTGGAATGACCCCGGACAGAAAGGACTGGGGGTAGTCGAGGGCGCGCGGATGGACGGTCATCACGTCGCCGTCCGCCGGCCGCGGCGCAGATTGCAGGTAAACGCCTTTCCCTCGTGGATCGAAGTATTGGGATCCCCGACGACGGCGCTGAGTATATTGGCGATATCGCCCCGCGCAAAACCCTCCCAGCCGAAATGCCAGACCAACCCGACTTCGTGGACCGTTTGGTCATGGAGCCTGAACGGCCGCACTCGCTCGGTTACCAGCGCTTTCACTTCTGACCGGTACCGAGCGCGTCGGGATACCGCCCGCATGGTGCTCGGTCAGCCGGTAGGTCGTCAGCGCATAGGGAAAGCGCGGGTCGGCCGGCGCGTGCAGCCGGTTGTCGGGACGCTCCCAGATTTTCGCGACCGGACTGCTCTGCTGACGATAAAGCGGATTTCTAACCGGCGACTCTACCGGCTCGTAATGTGCCGGAAGCGGGGCGTCCTTCAGTCCCGACGGGGTGAACAGCGAGGCTTTGCCATCGGCAATCATGATAAACGGGCAGTCACCGCCGAGCGCCTCCATGCCCTCGGGATTCTTGCTCCAGTCCGGCTGGTAGTCGGGCGGCTTCTTTGGCTCGAAATCGACGACATCGGGGCCGACCCATTCGCCGCGCGCGGTGTCCCACGACATCAGCCGTTTGCGTTCTGACCATGGGCGCCCCTGCTCATCCGCCGAAGCGCGGTTGTACATATTGCGCCGGTTGGCGGGCCAAGCCCAAGCCCAGCCCAAATGCGTGCCCGGACCGTCCGGACTATCGGGGCGGCGGGCCCGGGCCCGATTATCCCCCTCTTTGGGATAGACGCCGCAATACAGCCAGCCGCCGCAAGCGGTCGTACCGTCGTCCTCGAGCTGTTGAAAACTTTCGATGTGGCGGCGCTCTGGCCAGGTATAGCCGTTCATTTCCTTGAGGACCGCATCGGCCGAAGGCTCTTCTTCCTCGCCTTCAGTAGGGTAATCCCAAGTCAATGCGCCGAGCCCGGCGTCCTTGGGCTCCGTGCTGCCGGCATAGAGCTGCTTCAGCCGGCGGCCGAGGTGAAAGGTGAACCACAGATCGGAGCGGCTGTCGCCCGGCCCGCTGACCACTTTATCGTGCCATTGCAATAGCCGGTGGGTATTGGTGACCGAGCCGGCCTTCTCCGCAGAGAGCGAGGCAGGCATCAGAAAGACCTCTGTGTGAATGTCGCGCGGCCGGATCTCGCCGTCGCGCACCGGGCGCCCGGCATACCAAAAGGACGCGGTCTCGGTTTCTGTCATGTCGCGCACGACCAGCCAATCGAGCTCCGCCAGTCCGCGCTGCACGAGCGCGGCATTCTGACCGCCCACCGCCGGGTTCTGCCCGAGCATAAACATGCCGCGGATGACGCCGTCGCGCATCGCCAAGGTCATCGGCAATTGCGAATGGTCACCGACAATTCGCGGCACCCAGCCAAAGCCGAACTCGTTGTCCGCTCGGGCGGCATCGCCATAATATGCCTTCAATAGACTGACGGCGTATTTCGGAAAGTTGTGCCACCAGCCAGTGGGCGTCCGCTCGTGCTCGAGATATTCCTTTAATGTCGCATGCGGCTTGAACGCGTTCGGCTGAGGCAGATAGGTGGGCAGCATGTTGTACAAGGTCGGAATATCCGTGCTGCCTTGGATGCTGGAATGTCCGCGCAGTGCCAGTATGCCACCGCCCGGCCGGCCGACATTGCCGAGCAAACCCTGGATGATGGCCGCCGCACGAATCATCTGCACACCGGTCGTATGGTGGGTCCAGCCGACGGCGTAGCAGATCGTGCCGGTGCGTTCACGGCCCGAATTGCGCGCCAACGCGTCGGCGACTTTGACAAAGACGTCGCGCGGGCACCCGGTTGTGCGTTCGACCATATCAGGCGTGTACGCGGCGTAGTGGCGGCGCAGGATCTGGTAGACGCAATGCGGATGCTGCAGTGTCGGATCGCGGGGCGGCGGCCCCTTTTCCATCCGCTTGGTCTTCTCGGCAAAGCTTTCCGTGGTATTGACGTAGTGTTCGGCCAATGACGCCGGCACGTACTCGCCTTGGTATTGCCAGCTGTCGTATTTATAGGACCGGCTCTCTTCATCCCAACCGGAGAAGAACCCGTCGAGTTCGCTGGCGTCTTTGAACCGCTCGTCGATAATGGTCGACAGATTGGAAAAGGCGAGCGCGTATTGCTTGAACCACAGATCGTGCTCGAGGATGTAATTGATGATGCCGCCGAGAAAGGCGATATCCGATCCCGGGCGCAGCGGCGCATAAATGTCGCACAGCGCCGAGGTGCGGGTGAACCGCGGATCGACATGAATGAGCGTCGCCCCGCGCTCCTTCGCCTGCAAGGCGAAGCGGAAGGCGATCGGGTGGTTCTCGGCCATGTTGGACCCCATCACGAGGATGCAGTCCGCATTCGCCAGATCCCATTGCGGGAGCGTCGCCGCTCCCCTTCCGTAGCTCGCGCCCAAACTTGGGACGGAGGAGCTGTGTCAGACGCGCGCCTGGTTCTCGATCCAAACCATGCCGAGGCCGGCGCCGAACAATTTCTTGATGAGGTAGTTTTCCTCATTGTCGAGCGTGGCGCCGCCGAGCGAGGCGATGCCCAGAGTGTGATTGAGCGGCGTGCCGTCGGGCAGATCGCGTACAAAGGTCTCGTCGCGCGTGCGCTTGACGAGGTAGGCGATCCGGTCCATCGCCCAGCCGAGCGGCCTTTCTTGCCAGCTCTCGGCTTGCGGCGCACGATAGAGCACCTTGGTCAACCGGTCCGGGCTCGTCAGCCAGCCAAACGTTGCCGCACCTTTGGGGCACAGGGTGCCTTGGTTGATCGGGCTGCGCGGGTCGCCTTCAATGTGGATGACGTGTCTATCCTTGGCATAAACCAGCTGGGCGCAGCCGACCGCGCAATAGGGGCAGATGCTGGTGCCGATCGTGTCCGCCTCTTCGAGCCGGGGCCGGAGTTGCCGCGACATCGTGCTTTGCGCCGCTTCGCGGGTCGGGTCTCCGCCGGCAAATTGCCGCGGCAAAGACCAGTCACGGACAAACCCCGCGACCCGGTCGGCAATGGTGTGCCTCAACTTCATGGTTCGATCCTTTCGGTAAATATGTCGTCCGCGGTCCGGAGCATGTGCGCCACATGCGCGACGAGGCGGCTCGGCTCGGTGTAGTCGACCCGGACGCGGCGCTGGTTTCGCTTTAAAAGCGGCAGGTCTTGCGGTTCGAGAGACGCGTCACGCGCAAGCAGGAACTGCATGACGCGGCCGCCATCGGTGACGAGCGCGAACCGCCCTTCCTGGACGAGGGTGATGACGCCTTCCGCCGATTGCATGCGCCTTGGACCAAGTCAGCCGTCGTCCGACCCATAGCCAACGTCGGAGCGATGGAAAGGTCTCACGGCGGAGGTATCGAAGCAGCGCTAGTGGTTCCGAGCACTCTGCCGATCCGGGAGCGCAATTCCGGCAGGACTTCGTTCTCGAACCAGGGATTGTCGCGCAGCCAACGTATCGTGTGCCAACTCGGATGGGGCAACACGAAATATTCCGGGAGAAAGTCGCGCCAACCTGCGACGGTCTCGGTCATCGAGCGCCGCCGCGTAGAGGGCAGGTAGTGATGGATGGCGTAGCTGCCGACGAGCAAAATCAGCCCGATAGCCGGAAAGGCCGCGCGCAGCGGCGGGTGCCAGCGTGGCGCACATTCGCGGCGCGGCGGCAGGTCCCCGCCCCTGGCATCGCGGCCGGGATAGCACATACCGATCGGTATGATCGCAACGCGTCTTTCGCCGTAGAAAACTTCGCGATCGAGAGCGAGCCATTCGCGCAGCCTGTCGCCGCTGCGGTCGTTGAACGAGAGCCCGGTCTCGTGCACCCGCATCCCCGGTGCCTGGCTGATGATCAGCAGCCGCGCCGAGGGTCGTCCGCGCAAGACCGGCCGAGGCCCAAGCGGCAAGTGGGGCGCGCAGACGGTGCAGGCGCGCACCTCGGCGAGGAGTCGGTCAAAACCCCCACTACTCATGCATCACTTCCTCCGGCTCCCATTTGGGTGCGGAAGACAGTGCTCGATATAACACGCTTTCTTACGCGAGCGCGTTATCGAAAAAAGGGGGCGAATTGACTCGGGCCACGTCACTGTCTACAAAGCTTGCGGCATACGCCGTGTCGACCCCACTCATCGGTGGAGGGGTGGCCGAGTGGCTGAAGGCGGCGGTTTGCTAAACCGTTATACGGTTAACAGCCGTATCGTGGGTTCGAATCCCATCCCCTCCGCCATTTAAAGCCAAATGACATGACAAAAGAACGGACTAGATCATAACTGTAGGGCCTAACCCATAATCCACCCGCGAGGATCTTGTGGATGTAGGTGATCTCTATAGAGGAGCTTAGACGCTCCCCGCTTTTATCCCGGCATGCCGGCGCCGGCCGGGGCCAATTCGTCCCCTCCTTCCGTCATTCGGATGCGATCTAGCGGCGACAGAACAAGGGATCACACACCCATCCATGAATGAACGGCATCTGCTTACCGGAACCATTGCCTAAGCTCGATGTGAAAGCCGTTGGGGTCGCAGATCTCCACAACCCTGGCCTGCGCCTCGCTTTCATCCTCGGGCCCGAAGGCATCATGATCGTCGTCGGTCGCCGGTCTTCGCGGTCGGCAGGTTTGGCGGGATATTTCGCAACGAAGGGAGGTGTCCGGCTGTTCGCAAAACCGGTAGCGATGGAATGCGCGGCAGCTGGCGACAATATCAGGATCAACACGGTTCATCCGGGGGTCATCGACACGCCGATTTGGACGAAGATACCGGCGAGCGCAGGCAGCAACGGGCCAATCGACGGGAACGAAATCGCCAAGGCCGGAGTGTCGCATCGCAGGGCCGGGCAGACGCAAGGCATAGCGAACCGAGCACTCTTCCTCGCTTCCGATGCGTCCAGCTACATGACAGGCGCGGAACTCGTGATCGACGGCGGCATGACGGGCGATACACGACCGCGCTGGAGACCGACGAGGCGATTCTGTGGCTCGAAAAGGCACGAGAAGCGCCGATCCTGCTCCGGGCTTTGTGCATGTCTATCTTGCATCCGCTTAGCCCGTAAGGGGGAGCCCGAGCGCGTCACCGCAGAACTGGCCGAGGTCCGCAAGCTGGGCGGCGAAGGGTCCTGGTTGAGCATTGCACAGGTCGGGGCCAATCTATTCGCAAGTTACGAGAGCCCACGCATCCGTGCCCTAGCCGAGGCAACCCTTTATACCGGGCTGCGCAAGCCGGCATGCCAGAGGAATGACGGATGCTGCCGCTTCGCCATGATCCGACTGCGCATCGCGGCCGGCGAGGCGTGCTAACCCGAGCAAACCGCAACGCATATTTGAGCGGGTTCCGACCCGATCCTGATAGGGGAGGCTTCGCTTGCGGGCGAGCCCTTTCAAAGGCTGTTTTTTCCAGATGCGCCCGATTACCGCGGACCGAGCTCGCCTTCGCCGACCATCCGCTCGTGCCCGTCCACCTCGTGCTTGATCCGATAATGAGGCGCATTGCGCTCGCCGAGCAAAAGGCGAACGATTTTAAAGCGGCCTTTAGCTGTATGTTCGACGCCCCGCTCCGGGAAAAATTCCACTGCCTGACCGACGCGGTATTTATGCTCTGACATGCTGATTCCTCCAGGTGGGAGAGCGACGCGGTCGCAACGGCGATATCATACGATCTCGGCCCACGACCGCTTCAGCTAGGCTAGCGATGTTGCGAGTTCGCCGCGGGAACGGGAGGCTGGCCGACGATAATGGGCGGCTTGAGCATCCCGTATGCCACGACGCCAATGAATAGCAGGACCGGAATGACGATCGGCGGAACGAGATATTTCATCGTGCTTCCCATTCAACAAGGCCTGTGGCGGCAGCCACGCATTACGCACGGAGCGCGTGATCGCATCAGATCACAACATGCTGGAGAGGATTGCGGCGCCGAGGGCGACGCAGGCGAGCAATACCATGGCCTGCCAATATTTCTTCTGCCCCGCACCGGCGCGCTCCTGGCCCTGCAAAGGTGCCGGTTTTTGGTCCGGCAGAAGCTCTACCAACCGTTGGCTGATGACCAAATCGTCCGATGAGAGCGTTCGACGGATGGGCAGCCGAGCAATCAGTGTCGCCAGCGCCTCGGCTGCTCGGGCCTTGGGCAGCGGGGTGAGCCGGGCGGCCTGTTCCCAAGGATCCAGGCCGAGGCGCGTCAACGCTGAGACAACGCTGAGCGTTACTCCGTTTTGTTCTTCGCCGACCGAGGCAAAGAGAAAATCGTTCAGATCAGAATGGAGCAAGGAAAATCGAGCGGCTAGCGCCATGATCGCTCCGGTCTCAAATGGCTAGCCGCCGCAGTAATCGGCGACTACTAGAGAGCGCTGCCGAGTCGTTCGGCGCAAGCGCTAACAACCGCGGAGTTTGGGGCATCGGTTCCCGCCATTGTCGCCCAGCCGCCCTTCTCGATGAACGAGCGCCGGTCCCACGAGGACACCTTTTTGAACTCGATCAATTTTGTCGCGGCGTCGGTCTGATGTTGGAATTTTTCGACGCAGATCGGCGCCAGCACATCGACAACCGCCGTCTGCGCTCGCTCTTTCGCCATCCGTTCGGCGGTGCTGCCGAGCGTCCACCCAAGGGATGAAAAACCCACCACAGAAATCGCGGCCGCACCAATCACGGCCCCCCAGATCCCTGGTTTCAGACTCGGAAACTTTCTCATCTGCCATGCCTCGGTGTCAGGAGGAGAGTTCCCTCCTGATCTTGCCGCCGCCAATCGCGGCCCTTAGAGAAAATTCGTCTGCTACCGGACGGGGCACCTAGGACTTCGTCTGATAAACCACACGTCGTTCCGTGGTACAGAATTTTGCGTGGCAGACCAATTCTCTATCTCCACATATTGTATCTTTTTTCATAGCCGCAAGAGATTCTCAATAGATTTTGAAATCTGCCGGTAGGCGGCTGTTTTTATTTCATACGCTTTTACTCCCAGGCGACGTCGCCGGAAATGGGGTCGCCATGGGCTATCACACGGCAGTATCTTGGGGAATACGCCACGCCCTGAGCTGATTGAGGTTGCGTCGGCGGGTGCGCTCGGATTGGATCGCGGTCGGGCGCGAGCGCGGCATCTCGGTCTCCTCGGCGGTGATGAGCTTCGAGCACCAGGGGCCTCGCCTTCAACCTGCTCGACACGCCGGGCCACCAGGATCTCCTCCCACTGGGGATTTCAGCGAGGACACCTTGGTTCCGGCCGAGCGCTGATCAACCATGCGGTTGCCACAATCGCATGGTGCTTTCGCGCATATCGGCGCCGCGATCGGGCGGGCGGTTCGCTTGCAGGGAGTTAGCGACACCTGATCTCGACCTGATAAAACAGGCAAAACAGGCGGTGTGGTTAGGGGATTTGCTCGATCCTGGTGGTACGCTGCTAACGCTCGGCACCCGTGCACCTCCTCGTCATGCCCGCGAAAGCGGGCATCCAGGGGGGCCGATACCGTGCTTGGAGCCCCCTCTTCAAGCCAGGGGTAGGTTCTGGACCCCCGCTTTCGCGGGGGTGACGGAAGAAGGGGTGACAGAAGT
>VAZT01000166.1 GCA_005884825.1 Alphaproteobacteria bacterium | reverse complement strand
TGGCCATATGACGGTGACCGGGAACAGTGCAGGCCCAGATCTGGATTGGGACATTGAACGGTTGCGGTGCCACCGGAAGCTGTTCTGTATCTGTGGGTCCGGCTTCCGCGGCAACCGGTTCTGCGACGCCAAGAGGAGGATTCGCGGTCGCCGATGCTTTCCAGCAATCAAAAATGGCTTCTGGATTCGCGGGTCGATCGACCAAAGAAATCTCGTTTAACACGAGGCCGGTGATGGTGTTCGGCTTGCCGGCCTCGCGCCGCGTGACGCGCCCGCCAATGGAGAAGCCCCGATAGACCTGATTTCTTACCTTGGCCACCGCGATCGGGTCGACGACATGGGCGACAATGCGGGTAGTGCCGTCCTCGCAAACCTCGGCTTCGAGCGTCGTTCCCGCAGCAGAGAGTTGATGCATTTCTCGCAGAGCGGGGAAACGCATATAATCGGGGATCGCGGCGCGAATGGCATCCGCCCGCACGATCTCCCCCTGTTCGTCTACCGCCTCGGATGTGGCTATCCCGTGCACCCGCACGGTCCCGTCGTCTTGAGGCTCGACCTTCTGGATTGCGCCGTAAAGCCGCATAATGGAAATCCCAGATTTAGTTTTGTAACCGCACAAGCGCCACCGGTCTGCCGAATGGTCAGGGCCCCGGCAGCTTGCATTGCACCGTCGAATTGAGCTTCAGCACACGCCCGTCGCTCAAATTGGCGGTGGCCTCGAGGATGTAATTTCCGCCAGCTGCCGAGACCGGCATACCCCCGATCAGGCCGACGGAAAACGCCCCAGTACGCGTCTGCAGCGATCCGTCCATCGGTGAACGCATTTGAATAGCAGTTTGCGTGGAAACCGAGAAAACCCGCGACTGCGGTGTCGGATCGATCACCGTCTCGTAGGGGCCCAGTGCGCAGTTCCAGCTCGTCGATACGATCGTAGCCGCACCCACATCCGGTGTGAAATCGAAAGCAAAATAATCGGCTTCACCAACCTCGATCGGCGCAAAAGGCGTAGTGATGCGCATTCCGAAAACCTCAATCACCTCTGAGCGGGTGAATACTGCCGGGCGCCGCAAGTACGCGGACCCTGCCGGGTGAGCGCAACAGCCGTTCCGGTGCAACGATCAGCAGGGACGGAGGGCCTACCCACTCCAAACTGAGCGGCCCATCCGCTGAAATGCGTGCGCCGTTCGTCAGCGATTCTGCAGGAAGGAGCGCCTCACTGCCCGGAATAGTGAGCAGCTCAAGCCGGAATCGCAGGTCGGTCGAGGTAACGCAGGCAAATTCGACGATGCCGAGCGTATCGCGGTGTAACGCCGCGGCGGTTTCGAGCGGCATCAGGGCGTCCGTATAGAAGGCCAAGGAACCCGCCCATTGAAGCGGGAACGGCGAGCTGCGAAGAGCAGCACAGGAAGCTTCAATCGGTGTTTCGCCATCGCCACGAATTTCTCGGCGTCCTTCCGTCGGCATTACGATATCGCTCGGGATAGATTGGCCAAATTCGACCGCCTCAAAATTATCGATGCCGCTTACCGCTTGATGCTCCATCGCATTCCGAGACTCCGCCACTATCGTGGCGCTGATTGCGGGCGTGTAGGTGATGACAACGACACCGTTCCCGCCAGAGCCCCCCATGCCCCAGGCGGTACCACTCTCCGGATACCCGCCGCCGCCGCCCCCGCCGCCGTAATCGGCGCCTATCCCGCCATTCCCCGCAGCGGTGGCGACACCAAGGTCGCGGCCACCGCCACCGCCGCCCCCGCCGCCCGAGCCGTGATTACCGTCGAACTCGGAGCCACCGGCGCCATTCCCGCCAAGGGAACTCGAAAGGTATTTTCCGCCGCCCCCGCCGCCGCCGGTCCCGGACGTGCCGCTACCCGCGCCGCTACCGGTGTCACCGGTCCCGCCACCGTTGCCGCCACTACCGTTGCCGCCATCACCGCCGAAGATGGTGTTATTGGGACTTACGCCGGTGCCGCCATTACCATTGCCACCACCGCCGCCGGCACCGTTGGTAGGATTATTGCTCAGACCGCCGCCGGTCCCGCCATCACCGTTCGGCCCGGCCGCGCCGCCACCGCCCGATCCGGAATAGGGGTTCGACCCGCCTGGCGCGCCACCAGTCCCGCCGGAATGTTTGGTTGTTCCGAGACCGCCACCAGACGCGCCGCCGCCACCGCCCGAATTGTCGCCCCCGCCACCGCCGCCTTTGGCACCAACCGAGGAGCCGCCGAGAGTTGCCCCGTTAAACCAGGTATCGCCACCAGCCACGCCGGCTGAGCCAGCCGTTCCGACTTGTACCGTGATGCTGTGCCGGAGATGATATAGATTTGCGTCACATCAGGACCACGAGGCTGTTGGGCAGCCGGGTTCCGCCACCGAGGCTATGAAATCTCAAATGGGCGCGAAAACGCCCCGCTAATAAAGCGGTCACCGGGCACCGCATTTTCATTTGCGACGAGCTGCCCTTGCGGATGTAAATCGAGCGCGGGGTCGGCATTACAGACTGCAACGACGGTGCCTGATTTGTCGACGACGCAGCATCGCCCGCTGGGTGGCTTGCAACTCGTCGTTTCAGCAATTGCGGCTCGACAGGCCGCGTCGTCATAGGGGCGGGTGAGCGGAAGCAGAAGCACGCTCTCGCCCGGTTCAGGGCGTAGCTGCGCCACCGCCATATCGTCATCGGGGATGACCTTTCGACGAAGAATTTTGCTCTCGGTTGCGTAGAAGACCGCAAGGTAGGTAGCTAACGTCATGGCTCGGTTTTCATCATTTACTTTGACTACGAGTGAAGAAGCGTGAAAATTTTCGAGCCGACCTGGCCTTATTCTACACTAAGACTTGACCAAGCCGAGTAGTGAGACCGTTACGTCGTGGCTCCTTGAGTCCGCAGGTCGGCCCAGCCCTTGTAGGTCGCGGTCTCGGCCGGTAAGGTCAACCGCAACCACACACCTTGAGCGCCGGAACTGTTGGGTGCTGCACCCGAAGGCAGGTTTGCCGGACCAGGCACACTGACGAAGGCGGGCTGCGAGATGAACGATCCGATGCCCGAAGAAACCGCGGCTTGACGATTAGCGGCAGTGCCGGTGTCGTTCAGAACCGTAGTCAACGCTAAATCCAACTGAGCGCCCGAGGGTAGGCTCGGCGTCTCGCTCGCGACCTCGATCTGTGCTCCGGTCAGCGCGGTGCCAGTGTTATTATTGACAACAAAAACCTTTTCGTAATATGTGCGCTGCGTGCCGGCCGGTCCATCTGCTGCTGTATTTGAGAACAGACGGGTAATGGCTGTAACGGGATTGGGCGAAATCTCAAAGAGCATTCCTTGGAGAATTTTGTAAGTGGTCGTGTTGTCCGGGATCGTGGCCCAATCGCGGCTGACGGCCACCACATCGGCGCCATAACCCGATGCGGCGATGATTTGACGCAGCTGGTTCGCGCCGGTGCCGCTCCTGATCCAGATCACCTGTCCGGGGGAGACGCTGGCTGCGTCACCCGCCTGCAACTTGAATAAGGCCGGGGTCGTCCCCGTGTGATTGGCGGATCCGCTCTGCGCGTTTCGAGCCGTTGCGTCAGTGGTGACTGAACCAGTCGGCAATACACAGCTGTGCGCCGCAAGCGCCACGTCGCCAACCGCAGCCGTGCCTCCCGGATTGGCGGCGGGACCGTTTGCGGTGGCTCCCGACAAAGCGGCGTACAGCAGCCGCTCCAGCGACTGAGAACCGGTTACCCAAGTCTGTCCATTCAAGCTTAAGGTTTGGTTCTGTATCACGCCGGTCGCGTCACGACCGTAGAAGGTAATCTTGGTGGCCGTGTCGCTGGCTGAACTCGACATTACGTCTAAGTTGCCCGCCGGGGCGATATCGTAGAATGCGACACGACGGCTAAAATCAACAGGTCCGCCGTTAATCGCGCCATCCGCCTCAGGCATGTTAACCGAACCATACACGACGATGTCGGAGGGCAGAACACTCATTAAGGGCTCCTAGCGTGCGTATTCATTGGGCTCGAGCAAATATTAATGTTGGTGCAAGTCGGCAGCTTATCCTGCGGACCGATTTCGCCGACGAATGCGGCGACGAACCTAATTATCTGCTTGCGGACTCCGATTTTTTCCATCGGCTTCGCCCAGCAGCACGGGTCCTCGCGCGATCGAAAACATCGGCTCGTCCCGGCCTGCGATCGGGGGCATTCCCAAAATGTCGCGCGCCTCATTGAGCGTGTAAATCCCGTCTTTGACATAACTGCTGAGGATCATTGCCTGGTCCTTTGAATTTGTCGGCCGGCTATTCGACCAGGCGAATTCGAGATCGACCTGTCCCATCCTGGTCTGAATGACGCCGTCGACCAGCCGCTTGACCCACCCGAGCAAGGGCGCGAGCCCTTCTTCTAGGGCTGCTTCCTGCGCAGTTTGCGCCGTGGCCCGGTTGACTTGCGGGGTAAAGGCGGTGGGCGGCAATGAGAATGCATAACAGACGATCCGCGCCAGCCACTCGTCGAAATCGTCCTTGTAGGGCGCCTCCTTGAAGGCCTGATATTTGGCGCCACTGGGACCCCAGACGAGGCGGGTGCGATTAGCCGTATTTCCCGCCAGAATCGAGTCGAACCACTCCTGGAATTGGCGGATCTGCTCGGGACTCCACCCGTCCGGAGCGTTAAGCAGACCGGGCGGAACATTGCCCTCGGTAAAGTGTTGCAACTGCATCGCTTGGCGGCGCAACGCAATATTGACCGTCGTCACGATCTGCTCGACAGGGCTGAAACCGTACGCCTTGTGCGGCCGTGGGTTCCGCGGGAGATACATCAGATCGTTGCTGGTCAGGAGACGCCAAGGTCGCCCGTGAATGACCTGTTCGTAGGCCGGGGCCGGTGGCCGGGGCCGCCGACCGGTATCATCGAGCAGCACTTTGACCGTCGAGCCGTCGACAACGTCGAGCCCGATAATCTTGCCGCCGAGGTTACGGCGTATTTCGAATGCGGCCGCGTCGAGCACAAGGACGTCTTCAAGCGCCTCGCGAAGCCAGGTTGCGAAGGGTCGTTCGCTGTCGGGGCTTCGCCAGAACTCGGTCAACTGGTCAATCCGCGAGGCGGCGTCTTCGTTAGGTGTCTTCTCGTTGCGAGACTTGATCGTCCAGTCGAGCTTTTCGATCTGGTCCTTCCGAGTTTCAATCGCGAGGCGAGTGATGTCGTGACTTTCGGCGAGCGCCCTCAGTTCGTCGAACCCAATCGCTTCGTAGGAGCGCGGCGTGTAGATCGCATTGTAGCCGACTGGATAATCCCAGAGGCGTACCTGCTCGCGCTCCGGCGGAACCAGCGGATAACTGGGAGAAAAGCTTCCGCCGTCGGGCTGAAAAACATCGCGAAATCGAGTGACGTCGTTCTGACTTCCCCAGCCACCCCAAGTATATGACGCCAATGAGGTCCGCTTGCGGTCAGGAGCAGGCATCAGAGCAACTCCATCCTGATCATTGAAAACCGAGGCAGCTATAGGCAAGAACATCGCCGGCAGCGAAGGCCCCGGTGAGCACCATGCCAGTAGTCGAACTGGCTGTTGGCCTTACAAGGGTTGCCGTGGTTTCGTCGAAAGCCGAGCAAACCGGAGGGTTCAGCCATGGCGATGCGAATGTGATCGTGCAACGGCCGCCATTGGCAGCGCCAACGATCACCCGCCCGGCACTGTCGTTGCCGCCGATCGATGGCGAGGTCCCACAGTCGCTAGACCCCGAGCCGAGCGCCGGGGTTGCCCCTGTCGTAATCGGATGCCCGAACATGCCAAGCGCCGAGGCACTGCGTGGTGTAATCGACACTATCCGGAAATTGCCGCCGTCGAATTGCAACGCCATAAATTCGTAGTTGATTGGCGCAAGGGTCACCGAGCTGCCCGCAGAGCCGGTCGCCCCGGCCGGATATAGGATGCGTCCGCCGGAGGTGCCATTGACTTGAACAGTCATGGTCTTGCCGTTATCGGTCGCAAAACCCATCATCCAGCCGGCACTTATCGCAGTCGTCGCCGGCAGAGTCACGGCCAGGGTGCTGGTCGGGGTGTTGTAACTGGACAAGGCGTTGCCGATGTCGCTTTGAGAGGCGGCATACGTGCTGGTCGCCGGAAAGCTCCAACGGTTGATCCCCGGGGCGTTGCCGCTAATCCCCATCAATGTGGCGGTTGCCGGTGTTGCCTGGATAACTCGGAAATTTCCTCCATCGAATTGCAGAACGAGAAATTCGTAGTTTGCTCCTGCGAGGGAGGCCGTAGTAGTGGTTGCGCCACTTCCCGGGTAGAGAATTCGCCCGCCTGAACTGGAATTGGTTTGCACGGCGGCGGTCTTGTTGCCGTCTGTGGCGATCCCGATCGTCCATCCCATCGGCACGGCCGTCGTCGACGGCAATGTGATCGCCAAGAACGAGGCAGGACTGTTGAGGCTCGATATTACATTGCCATTGTCGGCAACTGTCGCAGTATAAGAGCTGACCGTAGGGAAGCTCCAGTGGCTGATCCCGGCGGCGCCGACCATGCCGATCGCCTGCGCGGTCGCTGGCGTCGCTTCGAGCACTCGGAAAATGCCGCTGCCGTCATACTGGAGCACCATGAACTCATAAGCGCCCTGGCTGGTGTTAGCCATCGCCAATGATGTCTGCGACCCGCCGGAACCCGGCCAGACAATGTGACCACCGGTGGCATTATTCACCTGGACAATCAGACCCTTGTTGTTGTCTGTAGCGAAGCCCATAGACCAGCCGTCGGGAATCCCGTTTATCGAGGGCAGCGTAACGGTCAGACCTGAGGTGCTGTTGTAGCTCGATAGGATATTGCCATTGTCGCTGAGGCCGGCGGAATATCCGGAACTGGCGGGGAACAGCCAGTTACTTGGCCAAGGCGGCGGTTCGAAGCCATTCGCCAAGCGTGTGTTTCGGGTCGATGAGACAATACGGAAGTTGTTCCCATCCGATTGGAGCCGAACATATTCATAATTTCCGGCGCCCATGGTGATCGATCCGGCGCTCTTGCCCCCGGAGATGATCGAACCGCTCGTCGTCGTGATCGTCATGCCCTTGCCGTTGTCGGAAGCGAACCCCATGCTCCACCCTGCATTGACGCTGGAAAGCGCGGGCAAGGTCACTGACATCGATGCGCCCGGAGTATTGTAGTTCGAGAGGCTCAGCCCATCATCGATCGGCTTTGCTACATAAGACCCGGCTGCCGGAAACAGCCAATTGTCTCGCGATCCCGTGCCGATAACCGATATTCCGGTCGAGAGCGGTCCGTAATTGACCGTTGCGCCGCCATAATTGGGATTGATCAGCACATTGCCGTCGCTCGCCGTCGCATTCACTGCGGTGACACAGTTGAAATAAGGGGATACAAAAGTGTTGAGCCCATTATGGCTGAAAGTTATCGACAGGCAGGTCGGTGACACTTCGAGATCGAGAGCGAAGAAGGTGTTGCTGAAGTTGTAACCGTTCTCCAGAACTGCGCCGCGGCCTCCTGTGCCTTCTGCCGTACCCGCACCGGATATCCGGGAAAACTGGAGCTGCTCGAACGCGAGACCGGCCGCTCCGCCGGCTGCCGCGCAAACCGCGTAAACGTCACTGTCCAACAGATAATTGAACTGGCAACCGCCTCCTGCTGCTGCAGTATTGGCATTGTTGACGATCAGGTGATCGAATTTTGCCGAATTATGCGCATCGGAGAAATCTGTTTTGCCGACCACAACCACATAGGCGGGAGTATTGCCGTTGACAAATAGGGTACCTTCTTCTCTGAAGTAGAAACACCCTGTCGGGCTGCTGGTCGTACCGTTGCCACATTGGATCTGTAGCACCGGGCCGGACGCGATCGTTCGACCGTCGATGACGGCCCCGTCGGAGATGAGGCGAAACCCTTGGCCGGCCTGAGTGGCGTAGTCGATGGTTACCCGTGATGTGACCTTGTAGGTGCCCGCGGTTAAGCGCACCGGCCAGTTATTCGCGATAGCAGCTGAAATCGTGCTGTTTATTGCGTTCGTATCGTCATGATTCCCGTCGCCCATGGCGCCATTGCACCGAATATCGATCCACGGGTGTCCGGAGCACGTGACCATGTCGCCTCGCAGGGTGGACTGGCCCGTGATGTTGAGTGAGGAGCCGCTGATCGTCTGTGCCAGGCTGGGGAGCGTCACGCCGAGCCCAAAAGCAAACGCCGCAATTCGCAGAAGAATACGGCTGATTTGCGATCCGCTAGCTGGCTGCGCACGAACCGGGCGGACTGCGCTTTTCTGTCTGCTAGTCACGCATTGTTGGTCCAACCGTGGGCCAGCCCAAACCTCGGCGACTGGGAGCGCTTGCCACGTGTTTAATAACCGGAATTTAGCGATGCGGCGTGCCAGCCCGGCCTCGGCAACCAATATGGCGGTCATCGCGGTGAACCAAATTCCGAGAGCGTCGGCAAAGCCCGTCGGTATCCTAATCGCCAGATCCGGCGCAGATGCCGATACCGGCAACGACATCACCATCTCCGAGCCGCAAAGGACTGGCCGGTCGAACTGGCATAGAGGCTGATAGCGCCTGCCGGCTTATACCCAGACGGTGTGATGAACACTGCGCCTGGCGCGATCGGGATCGACGCCCCACCGGCGGTTGCCGCACCAACATCGGAAACGTAGAGGGTGGCCGAAGAGTTGTTCGCAACGAGAAAGCCGTTGACCGGAACTACACCGGCAAATATGGGCTGTGCCATGCCTCCGGTCACGACGGTGCCGCTGCCGTCGATCGCCGCGGAGCCAGCAGCATTGATAACCGGAAGTGGGGCGGTCGGGCCGACCGGAGCCGCGACGCCGCCTGCAATTGCCGCCGGGACATGAACCGGGACGAGGTTACCCGCGACGTCGGTCTGCGTCGAAATTGATTGGGTCGTAGTATTGGCGTCCTTGACGAGCAGCGTCAATGATCGGCTCCTTCCGGTAATATTTGGCGAAGCGCCTTTAAGAATCTCGTTTCCGATCACCAGCCAGTTGACCACTCAGCTGGCGATACACCTCGTAAATCCCCTCTGCGGGCATCGCTTCGACCAGGAGATCGGTCAGTGCCCAAACGAGTGCGTCGACTCGATCCGGAGAGTAGCCGGCCGAACGGGTCGAGAGGTTACCA
>VAZT01000165.1 GCA_005884825.1 Alphaproteobacteria bacterium | reverse complement strand
ACCCGCAGCGTGGCCTCGACCATCTCGCCGCCATTGTTCACCTCGGCTACGATCCGATCGGCCCTGTGCGCGCGGTAAACCGAAACCGCTGTTTTGGCCCATTCCGTGGGCTGATAGCGACCCGAGGCATCGGCGAGCACCCAACCTCGTCCGCCGGCATCTTTGCCGGCGACAATAATGCCGGTTTCATCAGCCCGCTCAGTCGAGCTCGCCGCTGGATCGATGGCGACCACCACTCTTATCAACGGCGGAGCTGCGCGGACGCGCAATCCTTCCAACATGCCGCGGTTCCAGAAGGCACCTGGAACATCTTCGAGGAGCTCAGCTTCGAGCTCCTGGCGGCCGAGACGAGTCCCTTGATATTTCCGAATTATCTGTCCGAAGAACGCCGAGGCGAGATTGGCGCGGTTCTCGTAAGTGGTCCCCCGAGTAACAATCACCGTCGGATCGGCGATCAGCCCACGAATGAGCGACGTCG
>VAZT01000716.1:3700-4076 GCA_005884825.1 Alphaproteobacteria bacterium | reverse complement strand
CTCCAATGTCCACGCGAGCGGATCTTCGACCAATGTCCGGTCCCAATAGATGCGGTGGTTCTTGTTGCGCGGGCCGTAGTGGTAATGCGCGCCGTTCCAGAAGTGATCGAACGCCAGGAGCTCTGTCTCTTCGGTGTAAGCCTTGCCCGGCGTGCCGCCGATATCGGCCAGGACATGGATCGCGAGGCCGCCATCGCCCATCGGCAGCCGCCGCATCTCGAGCCCGAACCGGACGTTGCCGGCTTCGAAGATGTGCGTGCCGCGGTTGTGTTTGACCGTATTCCGCTTGGTCGCATAGAGCTCGCGGGCGCAGGCTTCCAGATCGGGCAGGATGTCCCGCACTTCCGACATATCGGTCGCCTTGGCCATCTGCGGA
>VAZT01000716.1:0-3656 GCA_005884825.1 Alphaproteobacteria bacterium | reverse complement strand
TCGATATCGAAGCAGTTGAACCGCAAGAGGGTCGTCGCTTTGCCGGCGACATCCGCCATCACGGCGATCGAGACACCCTGGTCGGCATGATCATGAATGTTGCCGTCCCACAGTTCATGCCTGACGGTGAACGTCAGGGGACCGGCCGTAAATTTCTCCGTTGCTTGCGCCATGCCTGGACTCTCCTTTTTAAGCGGCTGATAAGAGTGTAGAAAACCTGTACGATCATCGCAAGATCTCCTGACGTCGCTAAAAAGCGAACATCACCGTCTCCGGCGCGAGCCCGAACAGGCTGCCACGGTTCATTGCTCGGCTTCTTCCGAAAGCTGCCGCTCCATGAACATCGTGAAGGCGCGCGCCTTGGCGCTGGCTTGCCGCCCGCTCGGAAACGCCGCCCAAAGTTCGCCCGGCGGCAAAGACCAGTCCGTCAGGACGAGCTTGACCGCGCCGGACTTCAGTTCAGGCGTGAACATCCATTCCGATCCACCGACGGAAACGCCGAGACCGGCGAACACCGCCTCCCGGACACCTTCGGCTGCGCTCACGCGAAGCCGTCCGTTCACCGTTACGGAAACCTCGGCCGATCCTTGACGAAAGGTCCAGGTCTGGCCGCCCTGAGGCTGGTCATAAATGACGGTCTGATGCCCGAGAAGGTCGGTCGGGTTCCGAGGAACGCCCATGACATCGAAATATGCGGGTGCGCCGATGACGACTCTTCGGCACATCGCGATCTTGCGCGCGATCTGCGCGGAATCCGCGAAAGGGCCCATCCAAAGCCTCACGTCAATACCGGCCGCTATCGAGTCGACGCTTCGGTCCTCAAGAACCAAATCGATCTCGAGAGCCGGATTTTCGGCGAAGAACGTGGGCAGCCGCGGTACTATTTGAAGCCGCGCGAACGTGACCGGCGCAGAAATCCGCAATCGGCCGGTGAGCGCCGCTGCGGCGCCACGCGCGGCGAGTTCTGCCTCCTCGGCTTCTTCGATCGACCGCTTGGCGCGTTCGTAGAAGGTTCGACCAGCCTCTGTTGGGGTCAGGCGGTGCGTCGACCGCAGTAGCAGACGCACGCCAAGCCGGTCCTCGAGCTGCGCGATCGTCTTGGAAACGGCGGGCTGACCGACATGAAGCTGTTTTGCCGCGCCGGAGAACGATCCGGCATCGACAACGCGGACGAATGCCTCCATCGCAGCGAGCCGATCCATCATCATTCCCCGCTGGAATGAAAGATATTACCACAATCAGGCTGCCGCCGGGGACCGCTAATGAGCGATGCTTCTCGGTTCTGCGGATGACTTCAACTGGCAACCACATGTCCTTGAAGGCGCAACTCGATGCGCGCCGGGGGGCTTTCGAGGCCAGCACTCCGCCCGGCATCGTCGCAGCTTTGCAGCGCTCTATCGCCGAATTGGTGCAAACGGGCTTGGTGAGGCAAGTGGTGAGGGCCGGTGAAAGGGCGCCGCTGTTCAGGCTCCGGAGCAACACTGGCGCGTTCGGCAGCCTCTCCGAAGCCGTCGATCGCGGTCCCGTGGTTGTCAGCTTTTTCCGGGGCGGTTGGTGCCCGTTTTGTCGTCTGGAACTGCAGGCGTTAGAACAAGCACATCCGGAAATCGAGCGGCTTAGTGCGACGCTGATCGGTCTTTCGCCACTTCCTGAGGACGACAGCTGTTCAAGCTTCCCGATCCTCAAAGATCCGGGATGCAGGATCGCCGTCCGTTATCGCATCGCCTTCACGGTGGCTCCACAATTCCGGCCCGCCTATGTTGCGCTCGGGTACCCTGAACGGTCGGAAAAGGATCCTGAACATTGGGTGCTGCCACTGCCGGCCACGTACATCATCGATCACAATGGGATCGTGGTGCTTTCCTACGTGGATGCCGACTACACGACGCGGTTGGAGCCGACCGAGATCGCTGTGGCGTTGGCGCATCTTCGCGCGAGAGCGTATCCAAGCTCGTCTGTTTGATCGGCTATCGAACATTCCGATTGGGAATAATCGATAATCCACGGCAGCTGCTACCACTACAGGGTCTCGATCCGTAGGTGTTCGGCGACGCACGCCAGCGTCGAGTGCAAGGAGAGATCCGATGAATCGACTGGCGAACGAGACAGTCTCCGTCAACGGGATCGGAATGCCTACGAGGTGGATCGACTGATCCTCTTTATCAGTAACGGCCCGCTGATCTTTTGGCTTTACCCGTTGCTCGGCATGAGCGGCGCCACGCTGTTTTTGGGCGTGTCGGAATGGACGTTCGGCACATTGCTGCTCCTCGGGTTTTGGAATAAGAGGCTCGGCGTCCTTGGCGCACTCGGTTCGACTGCCACATTCGTAGCCACGGTCACGATCATCCCGTTCATGCCCGAGGGCTGGGACGCAGCGGCCGGTGGTTTTCCGGCGATGACCGGCAACCTTCCGTTCCTGATGAAGGACGTCGTTCTCCTGGCGGTATCGGTCTATCTGCTGAAGCAGGACGTCCAAAGGGTAGGGCGGTCGACATCGGCTCCGGCGTTCTCGGCGGTTCCTCAAGCACCTTCCTCTCACAGCTAGTCCTGGAGGAAGCTCATGGCTCTACGCGAACACTTTGACGCACTGATCTTCGGCAGCGGATTTGGCGGCAAGTTGCTGGCTTGGCATCTGGCGCGATCGGGGCGGCGGACTGCCGTCGTCGAGCGCCGGTGGATCGGGGGCTCCTGTCCCAACATTGCTTGCCTGCCCAGCAAGAATGAGATTTGGAGCGCGAGGGTCGCGCATCTGGCGCAACACGCCGCGCAGTTCGGCACGATGATCACCGGTCCGGTCACGACCGACATGGCGAAGGTTCGCCAGCGCAAGCGCGACATGGTCGAGCGCGAGATTGCCCTGCATTTGCAGAACTACAAGTCGAGCGGCGCCGAATTGATTATGGGGAGTGGGCGCTTTGTGGCGCCGAAGACCCTCGAAGTGCGCCTCAATGACGGCGGCACACGCGAGCTAGCGGGCGACCGGGTGTTTCTCAACATCGGAACGCACGCGGCAATTCCGAGCATTCCCGGCCTCGAGGCGGCTCGGCCGCTCACCCACATCGAGGCGTTGGAGCTCGACTATTTGCCATCACATCTGGTTGTGCTCGGTGGCGGCTATGTCGGCCTCGAATTGGCCCAGGCTTACCGCCGCTTCGGCAGCCGGGTGACGGTCCTCGAGCACGGGCCGCAGCTAATGAGCCGCGAGGATCCCGACATCGTCGATGAAGTCCAGCGGATTCTCAGTGACGAAGGTATCGGATTTTTAATCGCGGCCACGACGCTCAATGTTAGCGGCCGATCCGGGCAGCAGGTCAGCCTTACCTTGCGCACGCCTTCGGGCGAGCGACTGATAGAAGGCAGCGACATCCTGGTCGCGGCGGGGCGCGTTCCAAATACCGCCGGGATCGGGCTCGAGCAGTCCGGCGTCGACTTGGACGGTCATGGGTACATTCGCGTCAATGAACGGCTGGAGACGACCGCGCCCAATGTGTGGGCCATCGGAGAATGCGCCGGCAGTCCGCAGTTCACGCACGTCTCAATCGACGACTTTCGCATCATCAGGGACAATTTGGCTGGAGGGAACCGCAGCACGCGCCACCGGCTGGTCCCCTACTGCATGTTCACGGACCCGCCACTCGCCCGGGTCGGGCTGAGCG
>VAZT01000164.1 GCA_005884825.1 Alphaproteobacteria bacterium | reverse complement strand
TGCTGGACATCACGACGAGCCCGCGCACGGTGACCGTGTAGCGGGCCTCCATAGCGCTTTCCGGACTGCGGGTGGTCGTCGGGCTGCGCTCGGTCATGCCTCTACCATGCCGAGCCGCGGCGAATGCTGCAATGCACTACTGCGCCCGCCGCGGGAGGCATGTTATTCCGAAGGGGACCCTCTTCTCCTATAAGGGCAGGCGGGAGCCGGGCGATAGTCCATTGGCGCGGCAACAACTGTACAGACGATCGAGATGCACCGAACCAACAGGGTCCGATTATTGCCGATATTCGTCGGCTTTTTTCGTCTCGGCGTGGTGAGCTTCGGGGGCGGCACCGCGGGCTGGCTCTATCGCGAAATCGTCGAGCGTCGCCGGTGGATCAACGATGCCGAGTTTCTATCGGGCGCGGCGCTCGGGCGCTTGATGCCCGGTTCCGGAGGGGTCAATCTCACCGTCCAGGTGGGCCAAATTCTGCACGGCGGCTCCGGGGCGTTCGCGGCTGTTCTCGGCCTCTTGTCGGGTCCGCTGGCAATTATTCTAGCGCTGACGGCCGGCTACACAACAATCGGCCAAAGCCCCACCCTTCACGCCGTGCTCGACGGCGTAGCGGCAGCGGCGATAGGCTTGACGTTCGCCACCGGTCTCAAACTCGTGCGGTTCGGGAGAGCGAGCGCCGGACCTCTCGCCGTTACCGCTGCGACTGTGCTTTCAGTCGGCGTGTTGCGCTGGCCGATGATAACAGTTGTTCTCTGCCTTGCCCCGGTCAGCATCGGGCTGGCGCTTCTTGATCGGCGAGGCGGCCGTGCCTGAGGACTTCAGGACATTGCTGACATTGACTCTCGTGTTTGCCCCGTTGTCGCTGCTGTCGATCGGCGGCGGCGCGTCGCTCCTCGCCGAAATCGAACACCAGTCCGTGGGCGTTCACGCCTGGACGACGGAGCGCGAGTTTGCCAATCTCTTTGCGATATCGCGTGCCGCGCCCGGCCCCGGAACAATGCTCTCGACCCTGATCGGCTGGAAAGTGGCGGGTTTGGCGGGCGCCTTGACCGCAACGATCGCTCTCTACCTACCAATTGCGGGTTTCACCCGGCGGACCCGTCGTCTGGCTCGCAGCAATCGTTGCGACGGCCGTGATCTTGTGGCGGCCGCTCCTTCATCCGCTGGTGTTGTTCTTCGCCGGCGGGGCGTTGTTCGGCCTCGCCGAGGCGCTCGGTTTGTGGTGACTTAAAGTAATGTCAGCTGAAGGAGGTCGGGAACGGAAGCTGGCATGAACGAATTGCACGCTTCACGGACAAAACCTGGAGGAAACGGGTAATGGCGGCGATCGATACCACCGGCAACGGTGTCAGGCAGTGGGGCCTGCTCGCACGCGAGCGGATCATCGCGAAACCGGGCTTCAATCGCTGGCTCGTGCCGCCCGCGGCGCTCGCCATCCACCTCTGCATCGGCATGGCCTATGGCTTCAGCGTGTTCTGGTTGCCGCTCTCGCGCTCGATCGGGATCACTAAATTCGTCGCCTGCCCCGATCAGACGCTGCTATCGGCGCTCTACACCACGAGCTGCGACTGGCGCGTGGTCGATCTGGCCCCGATGTATATGCTTTTTTTCATTTTCCTTGGCTCCTCAGCCGCGATCTGGGGCGGTTGGGTCGAGCGCGTCGGCCCTCGCAAGGCCGGGGTGGTTGCCGCGTTCTGCTGGTGCGGCGGGTTCGTCATCTCGGCGGTCGGAATCATCTTGCACCAGCTCTGGCTCATGTGGCTGGGCTCCGGCGTCATCGGCGGCATCGGCCTCGGCCTCGGTTACATCTCGCCCGTCTCGACCCTGGTGAAATGGTTCCCCGACCGCCGCGGCATGGCGACCGGCATGGCGATCATGGGTTTCGGCGGTGGCGCCATGATCGGGTCTCCGCTCGCCGACATCCTTATGAACCAGTTCCGCACACCTGATTCGGTCGGCGTCTGGCAGACCTTCATCACGATGGGCGCGATTTATTTCGTGTTCATGCTGGGTGGCGCCTTTGGCTACAGGCTGCCGCCGGCGGGCTGGCGGCCGGAAGGCTGGGCGCCGCCTGCTCCCGGCGCCAAAGTCATGATGACGCATGGCCATGTCCATCTTCGGGACGCGCATAAGACGGCGCAGTTCTGGCTGATCTGGCTGGTGCTCTTCCTCAATGTGAGCGCGGGCATTGGTGTGATCGGCATGGCATCGCCGATGCTGCAGGAAATTTTTGCCGGCTCGCTGATCGGCCATCCGGATATCGGCTTCACGCATCTCAGCGACGAGCAGCGGCGCATGGTCGCGACGATCGCCGCCGGCTTCACCGGGCTTCTGTCGCTCTTCAACATTGGCGGTCGAATCTTTTGGGCGTCGATGTCGGACTATCTAGGTCGCAAGGCGACCTACGACACTTTCTTCCTGCTCGGCATCGTGCTCTACGCCAGCGCGCCCACGCTCGCTCATTCCGGGAATACGGCGCTCTTCGTGCTGGCCTTCGGCATCATCCTGTCGATGTATGGCGGCGGTTTCGCGACGGTGCCGGCCTATCTGGCCGACGTGTTCGGCACCCAGTTCGTGGGCGCGATCCATGGCCGCCTGCTGACGGCCTGGTCGGCGGCGGGGATCATGGGCCCCATTATCGTCAACTATATTCGCCAGTTCGAGCTCGAGGCGGGCGTGCCGCGCAATTCGGTCTACGATGTGACCATGTACGTGCTGGCCGCCCTGCTGGTCGGCGGTTTCGTGTGCAACTACCTGGTCAAACCGCTCGCCGACAAATGGTTTATGAAAGACGAAGAGGTCGCGGCGCTGCAGGCACAGTCACAAGCCGCCGCCGGGGCAACGAGGGGATCAATGGGTATCGGCGAGTGGCGCCTCGACGCCACCTCGATCTTGGCTTGGCTCGCGGTCGGCCTTCCGATCGCCTGGGGCGTTTGGATCACCTTGTCGAACGCGCTGGTGCTGTTCCGCTGATCCGGATCTCCTTTCAGCCCCTGCGAACGGCGACAGCACGAGAGTTAATTCGGCATCTCCGCCACTCCTCTCCGGAGTAATCCCGAGATCTCCGCTAACCGGTATTTCCTTTGGGCAGGAGCTGCAGAAGCGGGTCCGGCCCGACCGAAATTTGCCCGGTGAACGGCCGGTCGTGGGCGGCGATCAGTAATACGGAGACGGCGATGCCAGTCGCAAATATCCCCATCGCGATCGCGGAGCCGCGCCGGTTGTCGATATGCACCATGGCGATGGCGCGGTCGATGTCACTCCAGACTTGGGCTGCAGTGAACGCGACGAAGAGGCCAAACAGGATCCCCAGCGGCGGCAGCAAGCCAGGAGAAATGGCCTTGAAGGCGCGGGCGCGCTCGGCTTTCGCGATGAGGTTGACGACTGCAAAGATCGCGGCGGCAAGAAAGTAAGTCGTACCGAATACGGCCAACGCCATCCATGGTACCGAGAGGTTATGCAGCCAGTCGGTCATTTCAGTCCCGTATTCGCCGTTACCACAAGGCCCGCAGCTGTCAAATGTGGCTTGTCCCCAATTTGGGCTCCTCGACGGTGGGCCTGCGGCTTTGATCGCGTTGGGATCGGCAGGTACAAATTGCGGCAATCGACCATACTGTGGCCGCAGATGTCATTTTGCGTCACTGTAGAATTTCGGTGAACAGATCATTCATTCCCGCCATGTAGTGCTTACTGTGAAAGCAGTCGTCGTAAATTGATGCCGCCCTATGGTTATCATCGAGACCGCGCGCGAGCGTCATCATCATGGCGTCGGCGAATTGACGAGGGCTGTCCCAAATAAACTCAGCACAACGTTCTTTTATGTGATCAGGAAGGCCTCTAACCGAGTCCTCGGTGGCGATAACGGTCTTTCCCGTACAGAGAGCCTCAATAAATTTTAAAGAACATCCAGTTCCCGCACGTGAAGGAGCTAGGACTGCGGTTGAAACAGAATAGTAAACCTCAATATCTGGAACGCTTCCTACAAAACAATTTTTGTGCTTTTCGTACAGCTGTCGATCCATCTCACGCATAAGTTCTTTGATGCGGCCAACAAAAGCGAGTCGTGGAGGTGGCCCGTTCAGTAGCGGCAAAACCTCGGTAAGCAACCATTTCACTGCGATGAAGTTAGCAAAATTATTGTTTCCGAAGTAAACAAAATCAAACTGGCTTCCACCGGTATGACCTCTGATCTGGGTCAATGTTTTTTCATGCTGCGGGTTGAGGCATGGGATTACCAGTTGATGGTGAATAATCGGCAATTCACGTTCAAAAAATGCTTTGTCGTCTTTTGAACAGTGGATTAAGATGTCTGCATTCCGATATAATGAGAGCTCTGATTCAAGCAGATCAGAATATCTGTCCTGCCGCTTATTGAAGGGATTCTCGGCACCTCTGTTCATGTAAGTTTTCGCTTGTACATCGTGCGTGTCGCATATTACGCGCGGTGTCCTAGCAGTTCGTCGAAACACCAGCTCTCGAATGCGAACGGCAAGAAGCATCTCGAATGCGTGATTTACATGGACGACGTCGACCTGATGCCTATCGATGAAATCTAAAATGCCGGCTCGCCATCCACCACGAGCAGCATATCTGGCATCGATGGAAAGACAATCGTCACGCCCGGCTAAAATCCAGTCCAGAAATGATTTGCTCAGGTATGGCCGCTTGGTATCGTAAGTCGTGCCGTATACGACACCCGATATGCCATCATATTGCATCTCGGCTTTTAGTTCATCAATCTCGGCGTACCTGCCGGGAGATGAGTGGATAGGCCCGAGAACAAGCAAAATTTCATGGCCAAAATTTTTGTGTGCAGCAGCTTGTGCTGCAAAGATATTTGAACTTCCGGTGTTCGGCCATGGAGGAGCTACTATGATTGCTCCCGCCTTTTGCGGATGGTGGGTTTTGGAATACAGCCCGCGCAGTTCGCGCGCGCTCAGTGCAAGCGGAGAAACGCCGAACTGGCCGATGGGGTCAGCGAAGCGCGAAGCACGGCCTAGCCGGAATACCTGACCAAGCTTGTTGACAACAGGCGTACGCGGCACATCCGCGCTGGCATAGGACTGTTCCGGCTCGACACCTCCGCAGAGGGCGGCGATCACTATGCTGTATGCGAGGTCCATATCTCGCTTGAGGGCCGCGGCACTTCGCAACGAGCCAAATAGCTGACCTTCGCGGCTCCTGCGGCACAGTCGTTGCCAAGCTATCTCAGCGAGCGCAGGGGCATGCTCAGGTCCGCTCAGCAGATCCGAGACCGCCTGCCACGCGGCGCGGCGGCGAAACCAACTCTGCGTTAGGCGCTCCGGCGGAATCACATGCTCGACCACGGCTTTGGGTGCATATATTGCCAGCTTGCCCATCGCCCTCACGCGCTCGCACGCCTCTATCTCGTCGTTCGACAGAAGCGTCGACCCCGAGCCAATGCGGCCGAGCCGCGTGGAGAAACCGCCGGCGCAAATCAGCGATGCCCGGTCAAACGAAATGTTGCACCCGGCAAGCCATTCTCCAGTGGATAACTCACGCAGCTCGTGGCCCAAATCGACGAGCGAGAGATAGCCGAGCAAGGGCTTGCCGATCCACGCCGGTTTCTCGACTGTCCAGCGCGGCACAATCGGGCCGCCCACGATCCCCGCCCGGCCGCCAAATGCGGCGTGAGCGTCCAGCAGCTCTTTGGCCCAGGACGAGCAGGCGCGTGCGTCGTCATCGATGAAGGCGATGATGCGGCCAAGCGCCGCCGCCGTGCCTATGTTGCGCGCGTTGGAAAGTCCCGGCTTCGGTTCGACAAGATAGGTGAGATTGGACAAGCCTTCATAGCGTTGTCCAAAGCGCGCGGCACAGGCTTGATCCGGCGAGTTGTCGACTACGATAATTTCAAGCGAGCCGGCCGGAAGGTCCTGTTCAACCAGCGATTCGATCGCCTCCGGCAACAAGTCGTAGCGGTTATAGGTGCAGATGACCGCCGACAGAGCGACCTCGCTCTGTTCAGCAGAGCCCAAGGCGGGCAACCCTGAGAAGCTATTCGCATCGGAGGTCGACATGGACGCCGCTGCTCGTGTTTGATCGCGACGATGTTAGCTCGGTGCGACGGGCTATTCACGAACGACGCGCCGCCTCCGCTCCGGGAACAATTCGAGGAGCCCCTCGCTCGATGCGGGGCAGATGCCGCGCTCGGTGATGAGGGCGCTCACGAGGCGGGCCGGGGTCACGTCGAAGGCGTAATTGGCGGCGGGGCTGTGCGCCGGCGTCAGGCGGACGGTGACGCGCCGGCCCTCCTCGGTCCAGCCTTCGATATGCGTGACCTCGCCTGCGTCACGCCGCTCGATCGGGATTGCCGCGCTGCTCTCGATCTCCCAGTCGATCGTCGGTGAGGGCAGCGCGACGTAGAACGGGATATCGTTGTCACGGGCGGCCAGCGCCTTCAGATAGGTGCCGATCTTGTTTGCGACGTCGCCGCCCGCCGTCGTGCGGTCGGTGCCGACGATGCAGAGGTCGACGAGACCCTCGCGCATCAGATGACCGCCGGCATTGTCGACGATGACCGTATGCGGGACGCCATGTTCGCCGAGTTCCCAGGCGGTGAGGCTGGCGCCCTGGTTGCGCGGGCGGGTCTCGTCGACCCAAACATGGATCGGAATGCCCTCGTTGTGGGCACGGTAGACCGGGGCTAACGCGGTGCCCCAATCGACAGTGGCAAGCCACCCGGCATTGCAATGCGTCAGCACCTCGACCCGGCCGGCGCGACCCTTGCACCGCCACGCTTCGATAATCAGCCCGGCGCCGTGCTCCCCGATAGCGTGATTGATCGCAACGTCGGCGTCGGCGATCTCGCCGGCCCGCACCGTGGCGGCGGCAAACCGGCGGCTTTCCGGTACCTCGGACAGCGCCCGTCTCATCTCGGTGAGGGCCCAGCGCAGATTGACGGCGGTCGGTCGGGTCGCGGCCAGCTTTGACATTGCCGTCTCGATCGCATTATCCGACGGGTCCTCGGCGGCTGCGAGAGCCATGCCGTAGGCTGCGGCGGCGCCAATCAGCGGCGCGCCGCGAACCTGCATCGTGGCAATGGCGCGCGCCGCATCGTCGAGTGTCTCCAGCTCGACGATGGCGAGTTCGTGCGGCAATCGGGTCTGGTCGATGATCTCGACGGTGCGCCCGTCGGCAGCGGGCCAGATCGTGCGCATCGCTCGGCCGCGGACGTTCATGGAGCCTCCTGCCGTCTCAGCACCCGGCCGGCGATTGCTTCGAGGCGCGCGAGCACCTCGGGATCACGCTGCTCGGGCGCGGTGATCAGCGCGTGATCGAGGGCCTGCTGACACCCTTGCCGGCACGGCCCGACGTGCCTCGACAGCGCCGGCACCACGCTCCTGACGAGCGTCTTTGCCCGCTCAGCGTTGGCTCGCAATACCCCGACGATGATATCGACCGTGACGGCGTCGTGGCCGGGATGCCAGCAATCATAGTCGGTGACCATCGCAACGGTCGCGTAGCAGATCTCCGCTTCGCGGGCGAGCTTTGCCTCGGGCATGTTGGTCATGCCTATGACAGCGCAGTTCCAGGACCGATAGAGCTCGCTCTCGGCGAGGCTCGAAAATTGGGGTCCTTCCATGACGATGTAGGTTCCGCCGCGCTTTAGCGCCAAGCCGGCTTCGGGCCCTGCCGCGGCCAGCGCGTCGCCAATCCGGCCGCAGACGGGATGGGCCATAGAGACGTGCGCGACGCAGCCCTTGCCAAAAAAGCTCTTCGCCCGCGCAAAGGTCCGGTCGATGAACTGGTCGACCACGACAAAATCGCCGGGTCTCAGATCCTCGCGCAGGCTGCCGACGGCCGACAAAGAGACGATGTCGGTGACCGCGCAGCGCTTCAGCGCGTCGATGTTCGCCCGGTAATTGATTTCCGAAGGCGACAGCACGTGGCCGCGGCCGTGGCGGGGAACAAACACGACCGGCTGGCCGTCGAGCGTTCCGAAGCAGAATTCGTCCGATGTCGCGCCCAACGGGCTTGCAACCCGCCGCCATTCGACATCCTCGAGTCCATCGATCTGATAGAGCCCGCTCCCCCCAATGATGCCGATAACGGGCCCGGCCATCCGCGGAATTAAAAGGCCAGAGCCGGAAATTTCAAGGCCTTACCCCCTTCCGTCATTCCCGCGAAAAGCGGGAATCCAGAGGGCCGAAGACCACGACCCTTGCCCTCTGCCCCCGCTTTCGCGGAGGCGACGAGAACTTTTGCCTCGCGGGTCTCATTCATCGGCGGGGTTAGTGTGCGGTGGCCCAGATCTTGCGCTTGGCGGCGTAGAATATACCCGCCATGACTATAAGGAACAGCATGACCTTGAACCCGGTGCGGTGCCGAGGCTCGAGATTGGGCTCGGCCGCCCAGGTCAGGAAGGTCACCACGTCATGCGCCATCTGCGGCACTGTGGCGGAAGTGCCGTCGGCGTAGGTCACGGCGTTGTCGCTGAGCGGCGGCGGCATCGCGATCTGATGACCGGGGAAGTATTCGTTATAGTTCATCCCCGACAATAGGTTGAAGCCGGGCGGCGGATCCTTGTAGCCGGTCAGGATGCCGTAGACGTAATTCGGCCCCCCCTCGCGCGCCTTCACGATCATCGAC
>VAZT01000726.1 GCA_005884825.1 Alphaproteobacteria bacterium | reverse complement strand
GAGGCGACCGCCGGCAGTCGGCGGCTGCGCGGGAAAACATCGTTTGTAAAACTGACCCCGGGACCGACAAACACGTCATCTCCGATCTCGATCCCGTCCCACACCATGGCCTGGTTCTTCACGGTGACCCGGTCCCCGATCCGGGCTCCGGTTTCGATGAAGGCATGGTCACCAATGTTGCAGTCGCGCCCAATCACGGCTCCCTTCATGACGTGCGCGAAAGCCCATATCTGCGTGCCGGCTCCAATCTCGTCGCTCTCGCAAAGCGCGAGCCGATGGACAAAGATACCGGCCGGCGGTGGCATGGCTAGTCGGGTGAGCCGTTCATCCGGCGGGATCGCCCCGCAAGGCCGCTTCGAGCGCGGCGACGCAGAAATCGACTTGCGCCGCTGTGAGCTCCGGATAGATCGGCAGACTTAGGCATCGGCGAGCCCAGTTTTCGGCGACCGGGAAAGCACCCGCCCGATATCCGAGCGCGGCGTAGGCTTCGAGCTCGTGCAACGCGAATGGATAGTGGATCCCGGCGCCGATCCCTCGATCATTGAGAGTTTGCAGCACGTTGTCGCGGCGGGCCAGCCGGATCACATAGAGATGATGCACGCTGCCGGGAGTGCCGGGTGTGCAATGGACCTGCGATATCGCCCGCAATGCCTCGTCGTAATGGGCGGCGATCCGCCGCCGGGCGGCATTCCACTCTTCGAGGTGCGCCAGCTTTGCTCGCAGGATAGCGGCCTGCAGGGTGTCGAGCCGGCTATTGAGACCGACCTCGTCGTGATGATATTTTGTCCGTGAGCCGCAGTTGCGCAGGATCCGAACGCGCTCCGCGACGTCGCGGCGGGCTGTCGTCACGAGTCCGCCATCGCCATAAGCGCCCAGGTTCTTCCCGGGATAGAAGCTGAAGCAGCCGATGTCACCCAAGCTACCGGCCCGCTTGCCGGCGTAAACTGCGCCATGGGCCTGCGCCGCGTCTTCGATGACGGCCAGTGAATGCTCGCTCGCGATAGCGCATATGGCTGCCATGTCGGCACACCGGCCGTAGAGGTGAACCGGAATGATTGCTTTTGTCCGGGAAGTGATAGCGCATTCGATCTTCTCGGGATCGATCAACGCATCACGCTCCCGCACATCGACGATAACCGGCCGCGCTCCGGTCAGCGAAACGGCAAAGGCCGTCGAGGCAAAAGTCATGGCCGGCACGATCACCTCGTCGCCCGCACCGATATCCAGCGCGCGGCACGCGAGGTAGAGCGCATCCGCTCCGCTTGCAACCCCGATCGCGGACGCTACGCCGCAATATTCGGCAAACTCGCTTTCGAACAGGAATACTTCTTCACCAAGAACAAAGTCGCACCGCTCGACAACCCTGGCGATGGCCGTTGCGATTTCCTCGGAGATCGCCTGACGCTGTGCTTTCAGGTCGACCAGCGGTATTGCGGGACGAAAATTCGGGAGACGGCTCAAGAGGTTCGACGGCGGTGCGAGGAGGTACTTCCGATCGGTAAAATTTTATCTCTGGTGCGAGGGGTCCCCTCAGATAATTCGCGGACCCGACAATCGCAGTAATTGCGTGGTATTGCTCCGCGGTTTCTTCGAACGAGATGTTTGTCGCTGATAACTTGCCTCATGTCAAAGGGCTCGGGGAATCCCCGGTAAGCGCGCCCGGAGGGGTAGCGACGCGCGGGGCGACCGCAGGACGCGGAAGGAAAGGCGATCTGGTGTCGGTCCCATCCACTGCGGTCTTCAGCCGGTCGCGGCCGCGCGATAGGTGCGAGCGCACCGCGCCGACCGAGGTTCCCATGCTCTGCGCCGCCTCCGCATAGGATTTGCCCTCGACGCCGATCAGCAGGACGGCCGAGCGCTGGTTGCTCGAGAGCCGGCGCAGCGCAGCGGCGAGATCGCGCAACAGCAGCCGCAACTCGCTGGCATGCGCCGTCGATGTCGGCGCTGGTTCGGCAATTTCCTTCAGCGCCGACGCCGAGCGGGCCGATTTGTTCACTCCGGCGAGGAAGCGGTTGCGCATGATCGTGTACAGCCAAGCGCGCAGATCGGTACCCGGCTGCCAGAGATGCGCGTTGGCGAGCGCCTGCACCAACGTATCCTGGACGAGATCGTCAGCGTCCGCCTTGTCGCGGTGCCATCGGCGCACTTTGCTGCGCAAGAACGGGATTTCGTTTTCGATTTGCTGCCGGTATTCGGCAGACGGTGCACCACGGGCCTCGGGCTCCGGCCCATCCGAGCGGGGGGCTCTTGTGTCGTCTACGACGAAACGGTCGGAAGCCTCGGCATGTGTCTGCATTTTCGCAAGTTCCACACCAAAACCGGGAAAAACACCCCGATTCCGCAGCGCGACACGGATTTACTCAGGTAAACGTTGGTTTGTGACGCGTTTCTGACTCAAAATTGACGAGAAAGCAAACTGTTTTTAATGGACTTTTAAAAGAGGCGACTATGGTTAAATTTTTTGTCAGGAGCGGCGCCCAAGGCGTAAAGAAGTAATCCCCAGTAATCTTCCTGTCGAAATCAAAAGATCGTTGGGCCCCGCCAATCAATCTCCAGTTCCGGCGCAGCGCGGGCGTCCGCGACGCCCGGCATTGAGAGCTCCGACCAAGCACGCGTCAGAATGCCGCGGCGGCAGCAATTGCCCCCGGTCAGCGGCTGCCGGGTCGGTCCGCACATGGACGACGGCCACGTCGTCGGCGTAGAGGCGGCGCCAGCCCGGCAGATGCTCGAGCAGCAGGGCGGCGGGGCGCTCCGGCGCGATCAACGTCCAGGCGATGCCGTACTGGTCGAGCAGCTTTGGCAGCTCGTCGCTCTCCAGCAGCATCGCGTGGATATAGCGTTTGATGAATTCGTCGCCGTAAAGCTCCGCCCGTCCGTCGATAAAAGGCGGGGTGCCGGAAAAGATCAGGTAGCCGCCAAAACCGTAATCGTTGAGGACCGGGCCGGTCATGTGAGACGCCGCCACCGCGGCGAGCGCGGCCGCTGGCATGGCGACATCCGTGCGGGTC
>VAZT01000720.1:1037-1398 GCA_005884825.1 Alphaproteobacteria bacterium | reverse complement strand
CGTGACTGCAGCGTCGGTCCGCCGCAATCGGGATAGGGGGACATCTCGCGATGCCGCCCCTCCCACACCACCGGGCATACGGGTCCGTACCACGGCGGTTCGGCGGATTCAGCACTCGCCAGCTTTTCCATGGAAAGCAGTCCCAGACGACGAAAGCGGGCTTTGGTTAAGGCGCGATGCAGCGCTTCCGAGAAGCTCAACCGCCACGGTCCCTTTGGGCTGAAGATGGCCGCACTGGCCGACCGTTCGGGGACGTTGAGCCGACGGAGTTCACGATAGCGCTGGCCTCGCGTCTTCCACTGGACCCAGACGACGCAACGCAGGCGCCGTCGGATCCAGCCATCCAGCGATGGCAACTCGC
>VAZT01000720.1:0-1009 GCA_005884825.1 Alphaproteobacteria bacterium | reverse complement strand
TTTGAACCGGGTCACGGCCTTGTCGGCGATGCACCGCCGGAAGGCTGGGTCATCCTTGACCGTGAAGCCGAGGAACGACCGGTGCCACGGTCGGGCGACGGCACTCTTCTGCGTATTGATCTGCAATTTGAGGCGCCGTTCGATGAAGCGGGTCAGGCTTGCCATGACCCGCCGGCCGGCCTTTTCGCTCCGGACGTAGATGTTACAGTCATCCGCGTACCGCACGAACCGGTGGCCGCGACGCTCAAGCTCGCGATCCAGTTCATCCAGCACGAGGTTCGAGAGCAAGGGCGAGAGCGGGCCGCCTTGCGGGGTCCCCTCCCGGCTTTCCTCGAACAACCCGCCATCGAGCACACCGGCGGTCAGATATCCCCGGATGAGCCGGAGAACCCGCCGATCCGAAACCCGCTTCGCCACCGCGGCGAGCAGTCGGTCGTGATTGACCCGGTCGAAGAATTTGGCCAGGTCGATATCTACGACAAACCGGTAGCCGTCGATGACGTAGGCTTGTGCCTGTGCCATCGCCTGGTGAGCGGAGCGTCCCGGCCGGAAGCCGTAGCTGTGCTCGCTGAATGTCGGGTCCCACCGCGGTTGAAGCCGCTGCAGGACCGCCTGCTGGGTCACGCGATCGATCACGGTGGGAATGCCGAGGTTGCGCGTCCCGCCGGCCGGCTTCGGGATCCTCACCCGACGCACCGGCTGCGGCTGGTAGCGCCCCTGGAGCAGTTGATCTTCGATCTCAGACCAGCGCGCTTTGAGGATGCCCGGCAGCTGTTTGACGGTAATGCCGTCGACGCCGGGTGCCCCCTTGTTGCGCACCACTGCACGCAACGCCGCTTCTATATTGTCCGGGTCACAGATTGCCTCCATGAGATGCTCTGTGGATGCCGGGCTTTCGGGTTCGGTCGTCGCCGTGGCCGCTTCGACCTCTTGCACGTCCTGGCGCGGGGCTTCACCCCGGCCCGGCATCGGCAAGGCCAACTCGAGTTGGTATGGCGGTCGCATTGTG
>VAZT01000719.1 GCA_005884825.1 Alphaproteobacteria bacterium | reverse complement strand
TCGACGTGTCGAGCGTGAAATCGGCGCCGCCGTGAGTCAGGTCCTTGATCGCGCCGACCGGGTCGTTCGAGCGCGGATTGACGGTCTCCCAGGCGCCGAATTCCTTGGCCCGCTCCAGCCGCTCCGGGCTGACGTCGAGGGCGATGACGCGGGCGCCCATTGCCGCGGCTAGCTGGGTCGCAGACAGGCCGACCGGCCCCTGGCCGAAAAGCGCGATCGTGTCGTTGCCCGAAATGTTCAGCCGCCGCAGCGCCCCGTAGGCGGTGCCGGTCCCGCACGAGATCGCCGCCCCGGCGGTGAAGGACAGCTCATCGTGCAACGGCACCAGAGTGAAGGCCGGCACCTTCAAGTAGCGCGCATGCCCGCCATGGGCATTGTTGCCATAGACGAGCACCGGCTCTTCCTGGCACAGCTGCGACCAACCCGAGCGGCAATGTTCGCAGACGGTGCAGCCTTTGTAATGGTGCACCATGACGCGCTGGCCGACCCGCGCCATCTTCTCGCTGACCTCCGGCCCAATCGCCGCGACTATGCCGCACGGCTCGTGCCCGCCGATGACCGGATTTGGATTGACCGGCAGACCGCCGATCGACTCGCCCCCCGATTTGGGGCGGCGATACTGGTGCAGATCGCTGCCGCACATTCCCGAGGCCTTCATCTCGACGACGACCTCGCCGGGTCCCGGGGTCGGGTCCGGAAATTCCATCAGCTCGATTTCGCGCCCGCCTGTGAAGACTACGCCGCGCATCGATTCCTCCGCTTTTCGTCACGATTGGAGGAGCCAGCCTACGCTTTTTGGGCCGGCAGCGCGACAGCCCCTCACTCGTGCGAGACGACCTTGCTGTCTTCGGCAACGATCTGCGGCGACCCGCCTGCGAAGCGGACGGTATATGAGTAGCGAACCGCCCCGACAGAGCGAACTCCGCGCTCGGGGCTCACCGCATCAAAATCCCGAACCCCCGTAATCTCGCATTCCGCCGTCGCACTATCGCAGGAGATCCTCGGACTGGCCTCGCCCGGCGCCAGCCAGGTCTGACGGATCGGCCAGCGGCGAATAAAATTGAACTTCTCTTCAGAATGCTTTCTCGGGTCGCCGGCTTCCCATAGTAATCGACTATCGGGGCGTAGACGGAATTGAGGTAAGGCATCACCTGGTCGCTGCTGCCGCCGACATTGGCCCAATAGGCGTTCATAAAGTTGGCCGCCTCTGTGGTGAGGGGAGTATATCCCGGCGCGCCTGGTCGCCCCGGCGTTTGCGGTGGCGGTAAGCGAACGGCAGTAGCCGCCGGCATCCGATGAGGCGGCCTAGCGGGCGGCCCGGATGAGCCTTGCGCAGGCGCCGCCGGTTTCTCGGTGGGCTGTGTTTGCGAGGACGCCTCCGGGGCTGCAGGTGCCGGGATCGCCCGCGGCGGCAGCGGCGCGGAGGCTTCCGGCGGAGGAGGCGAGGGGTCTACCCATTCGATCTTCGAGGATGACGCGCCTCGAGCCGGGGCCAAACCCAGCGCCAGGAGGGCGGCAGAGGCTGGTATGAGAAGGGATGATTTTCTCATGCTGGTTTAGGTTGCTGGTCGTGCCTGACCTCAAATACGAATTGGCGCCAGACCGAGTTCCCCGCGGCCGAGGGCGGAACCGCGCCCTCAACCAGGAGCCGAAAAGCCCCCCATGAACCGATGAAAGCGGGCGAGGAAGCCGCGGGTGCGCGGGTTTTGCGGGTTTTCGAGGAGCTGCGAGGGCGGGCCGCTCTCGACGATCACCCCGTCGCTCATGAAGGCGACGAGATCGGCGACCTCGTGCGC
>VAZT01000240.1:9401-11268 GCA_005884825.1 Alphaproteobacteria bacterium | reverse complement strand
AAGCGTCGTAACTCGCCGTTGGAATGCGGCGCCCGGTAAGCAGCGGAGCTGCGTCGCCGGTTCTTATAATGCGCCAGCCGCTGATGTCATCCAACGCTCTCCGGGCAAAGCTTCAACCCGTATGACGGGATCGGCGCCCATTTCGTCCAGCGGCGTTGTTCGCAGCTCCTCGTCAAAGCTCATTATTATTCGTCGTCGGCTCGTTGCGATCGCCAACCAGCCAATGCCGATTCCGATCAGCAGCAGCGGCACCGGGTTTTCGCGAATTTCGCGGGCGAGGTTGCGCAAAAACTCCGCCGCCGGACCCTCGCGCGCATAATCTAGGAGCTCGTCGATGACCTGGCCGGGCGTAATCCGGTACCGCAGCTCAGCCAACGAGCCCGCGAGTTGACCGCGGACGTCTTCCGCTTCCCGTTCAAGCTGCTCGCTCTGCTGTCCCATGGCCGTTCCTCAGTTGATGCTTCGCCACCATCTCGGCGTCGTGTTGCAATTGCTCGATAGTCCTGCTCGGGACCGGACGCGCCGCTTTCAGCCGCAAGGCACCGATCGCGAGCAAAATGACCCCGAGCGCCAGTGCGGTCCCGCCGACGATCAAAGTCGCCCACACCATCGCAACTTTGGCATCCACCAAAGCCGTCACCGCAGCTTGGAGCAGAATGACGAGTGCGGGGATCAGCAATACCGAGCCGCCGAGCAGTAATCCAATGCCTATCGCGAGATCTGTAATCTTTTCCGACATCTCCGTACTGGCAAGTTGTGCCTCTTTACGGACCAAAATCGTGAACTGGTTCACTACATTGGTGAAGATGTCCGGGATCGAGCGAGGATGATCACTCACAGCCATCACCGCCTCCTAATTTCCCTCTCACCTACCGCCCAACCGAGTTGACCCGGGCGGCTTCCTCAGGCCAAAGTCGCGCAGAAGCAGCGCGGTTCTTTATTGTTTACGAACTGTGCTCACCCGAAACCGGTTCCGCGATCGACGTCGAAGCGCCGCCACGCTGGATGGCGGGCTACGGCGTCGCGGGCATCGGATATATTCGATTTACGTTTGGGCCACTGGCTGAGCCGCGGCGGCGGCTGGGCTAAACCCCGAATTGCGCCCGCGGGTCGGCCCAGCGCAGAATGGCGGCGCGCATGTCACGCGGCAGGCGGTCGAAGGCGGCGCGCCGGCGATCCTCTTTGGACGGGGCGAACAAATCGAGCAGCGGCACCGGCTCGGGTTCCCGGGCGATGGCGATGCTGCCGTCGAGGAGCCTTGCGAGCCTGGTCCCGCCAATCGCTGCGACTTCGACGATCGCGTCGCGCCAATAGCGGTAGCGGCCGCCCGCGGCGACGACAAAGGAGCCGAGGATTGCGGTTCGCGGTCCAGCCGAATTGAGCCAAGCAATCGTGCAGCGCGCCAGCTTCTCGTCGGCGCCGCAGCGCGTCAGGATGGCGATTTCAGTGCCTTCGTGGTGGTTCTCGGCAGCCGCCTGCGGAGCAAAGCGGCCGACTACGACGCCGCGGCGGCAATAGCTCGATACCGCGAGAAATTGCCCGCTGCTCGGGAGTTCGAGGATGCGCCAGCCGCGGTCGTGAAAGACCGTCGCCGGCGGACGCCGCGTTGCGGCCGTTGCCGCCGCCGCTTCGGCAACATTGCGCGAGGGGAACGGAATGACTTCGCCCATCGGACCTCCTCGCTCGGGCACGCAAAACAAATCCCCGGCCAGGATCGATCCAATTCAGGCTTTATGCAACCCATCCTCGTGCTTAACAAAAACCGCCCGCCCGCAATTTCCCGCGGACGGGCGGCTGGGCTCGAGCGATGAGCGGGTGCTTTTAGCTTAGAAGTCCATTCCGCCCATTCCGCCGCCCGGCGGCATCG
>VAZT01000240.1:0-9379 GCA_005884825.1 Alphaproteobacteria bacterium | reverse complement strand
CTCGCCTTTCTGAGCATCATAGCCGTAGTTCGGGTCGGTGCTGTCCAGCAGCTTGCCGACGATGATCGACCCGTCGGTACCGGAGTTCTCGGCGATCTGGCGGGCCGGGTACGACAGCGCCTTTTTGACGATATCGATGCCGACCTTCTGGTCGTTGTTGGCCGGCTTCAGTCCGTCGAGGGCGCGGATCGCATAGAGGAGCGCGGCCCCGCCGCCAGCGACGACACCCTCTTCGACCGCGGCGCGGGTCGCGTGCATCGCGTCGTCGACCCTGTCCTTCTTCTCCTTGACCTCGACTTCGGTCGCGCCGCCGACGCGGATCACCGCGACGCCGCCGGCGAGCTTCGCCAGCCGCTCCTGCAATTTCTCGCGGTCGTAATCCGAGGTCGTCTCTTCGATCTGCTGGCGGATCTGGGTGCACCGGCCCTGGATGTCGTCCTTCTTGCCGGCGCCGTCGATGATCGTCGTGTTTTCCTTCTCGACGCGCACCCGCTTGGCCTGCCCCAGCATGTCGAGCGTGACGTTTTCGAGCTTGATGCCGAGATCCTCGCTGATCACCTGGCCGGCAGTCAAAATCGCGATGTCCTCGAGCATGGCCTTACGGCGATCGCCAAAGCCCGGCGCCTTCACCGCCGCCACCTTGAGCCCGCCGCGCAATTTGTTGACGACCAGTGTCGCGAGAGCCTCGCCCTCGACATCCTCGGCGACGATCAGCAAGGGCCGGCCGCTCTGCACCACCGACTCGAGCACCGGCAGCATCGCCTGCAAGCCGGACAGCTTCTTTTCGTGGATCAGGATGTAGGGGTTCTCCAGCTCGGCGATCATCTTCTCGGCGTTGGTGACGAAATAAGGCGAGAGATAACCGCGGTCGAACTGCATGCCTTCGACCACATCGAGCTCGGTTCGCGCTCGCCATTGGCCGAAATCGTGCCGACCTGTGCGATCTCCTCATTGGTCGAGATCTTTTTCGAACGCTTCTTGATGTCGGCGACGACCGCCTCGACCGCCAGGTCGATGCCCCGCTTCAGATCCATCGGGTTCATGCCGGCCGCAACCGCCTTTGCTCCCTCGCGCACAATCGCCTGGGCCAAGAGGGTCGCGGTAGTGGTGCCGTCTCCCGCCTGATCGCTGGTCTTCGAGGCGACCTCGCGCACCATCTGGGCGCCCATGTTCTCGAATTTGTCGGGAAGCTCGATCTCCTTGGCGACGGTGACGCCGTCCTTGGTAATGCGCGGCGCGCCGAACGACTTGTCGAGAACGACATTGCGGCCCTTCGGGCCCAACGTCACCTTGACGGCATTGGCCAGAATGTCGACGCCGCGCAGCATGCGGTCGCGTGCGTCGCCATGAAATTTGACTTCTTTGGCAGCCATCTCTCTCTATCTCCTCACGCGACCTTTTGTGCGGCGGCGCCCCGCTCGAGCACGCCCATGATGTCCGACTCTTTCATGATGATCAGCTCTTCGCCCTCGAGCTTGACCTCGGTCCCCGACCATTTGCCGAACAGCACACGGTCACCGGCTTTGACGTCCATCGGCTGGAGCTTGCCATCATCGCCTCGCGCACCCGGACCGGCGGCGACCACCTCGCCCTCCATCGGCTTTTCTTTCGCCGTGTCGGGGATGATGATGCCGCCCGCCGACTTCTCCTCGCCCTCGACGCGCCGAATGAGCACGCGGTCGTGCAACGGACGGAATTTCATGAATACCTCCTGGAACTCAAACCCAAAATGGAATTAGCACTCTCATCTGGAGAGTGCTGCTGACATAATTGGGTCTTGTCGGATTGTCAAGCAATTGTCGGGCACGCCGGGAAACCCGCGAACACCCCGCCTCGACCGCGGACGAGACACTCTGAAAAGAGGTAAACCCAGCCGAGAGGTTTGTGGTTATGATCCGAGCACCCGCTATGAACGAGCCGCCAAAATGTCGCGAACCGTAGATTGGGAGATACCGGGCGAGATCCAGCCGAAGCAGGCGGATTGCTCGTTCGATTTGGACCGCGCGCTGAGCGCCGTCCTCGGCCTCCGCGCGACCGTCCCGGAGGACGCCTTTACCGCCGGGACACTCGGCACCGAACGCGCCGGCAGCGGGGTTCTGATCCGCGAGGATGGTTTGGTGCTGACGATCGGCTATCTGGTCACCGAGGCTGAGACGATGTGGCTCACCTCTGAGGGCGGGGGTGCCGTGCAAGGGCATGTCCTCGCCTATGACCAGGAGACCGGCTTCGGCCTCGTGCAGGCGCTCGGACGGCTGAAGGTGCCGGCGATCGATCTCGGCATCGGGGTACGGGTCGGCGCCGGCGATCGCGCCATCATGGCCGCCGAAGGAGGCCGGCGCCACGCATTGTCGGCCAGAGTCGTCGCCCGTCAGGAATTTGCCGGATATTGGGAATACGTCCTCGACCGCGCGATCTTCACGGCGCCGGCACACCCCTTTTGGGGCGGCGCCGCGCTGATCGGCGCCGACGGCCGGCTCATCGGCATTGGTTCGCTGCATGTTCAGCACGCCAACGGCCGCGAACTGCGCCGCGATGTCAACATGGTGGTGCCGATCGAGCTGCTGCCCCCGATCCTCGACGACATGCTGACATATGGTCGGCCGAACCGGCCGCCCCGGCCATGGCTGGGGCTTCTCGCTGCCGAGGTGGAGGACGCGATCGTGGTCGCCGGGCTCGTCGAGAAGGGGCCAGCGAGCAAAGCCGGGCTGCGCCCCGGGGACCGCATCCTGGCGGTGCGCGACGATCCGGTCGCCAGCCTCGCCGGCCTGTGGCGGAAGGTGTGGGCGGGCGGCCCCGCCGGCAGCGAGGTAGTAATGCAGGTGGTACGCGACGACGAAACATTGACCGTTCGTATCCTGTCCGCCGACCGGACGCGGTTTCTCAGGACACCGAAGCTGCATTGATCGCAAGACGCCACGCCGCAAGCAGCGGGGCGGTCCAGTCCGCACCTGCCGCTGGCCCGACCGCCGCTATCGCCAAGCCCTATCCGCTCGGCTCTTGCCCGAACATCTGAAGCGGCTCGAAGCCGAGTCGATCGGCATCATGCGCGAGGTGGCTGCCGAATTCCGCAACCCGGTCCTGCTGTATTCGATCGGCAAGGATTCGAGCGTGATGCTGCAGCTGGCGCGCAAGGCTTTTTTTCCCGGCAAGCCGCCATTTCCGCTCTTGCATATCGATACCGGCTGGAAGTTTCGCGAGATGATCGCGTTTCGCGACCACACGGTGCGCCGGCTCGGGCTCGATCTCGTCGTCCACACCAACGAGGAGGGGAAGGCGCGAGGTATCAACCCGATCACCGCGGGATCGGCGCTGCACACAGCGGTCATGAAGACTGAAGCCCTGAAGCAGGCGCTCGACCGCCATGGTTTTGACGCGGCAATCGGCGGGGCGCGCCGGGACGAGGAAAAGAGCCGCGCCAAGGAGCGGGTCTTCTCGGTTCGCAGCGCCGAACACGGCTGGGACCCGAAGAACCAAAGGCCGGAACTCTGGCGACTCTACAACACCCGTTTGCGCGAGCGGCAGTCGATGCGCGTGTTCCCGCTGTCCAACTGGACTGAGCTGGACATCTGGGAATACGTCGCAGCAGAAGAAATTCCCGTCGTGCCGCTCTATTTCGCCAAGCCGCGCCCGGTGATCAGCCGCGGTGGAGTTTGGATCATGGTCGACGACGACCGTCTGCCGCTGGAGCCCGGCGAGCGCCCCGAATCGCGGCGCGTCCGGTTCCGCACCCTGGGATGCTACCCGCTCACCGGCGCCGTCGAATCGGCCGCTGCCACGCCGGCCCAAATCGTCGCCGAGTTGCGCAATGCGCGCGATTCCGAGCGACAGGGCCGGCTGATCGATAGCGACGAGGAAGCCGCGATGGAACGCAAAAAGCGGGAAGGTTATTTCTGATGTCCTGCGCGCTTGGCAAGGATTTGCTGCGTGTGCTGACCTGCGGGTCGGTCGACGACGGCAAATCGACATTGATCGGCCGGCTGCTTTACGAATGCGGTTCGATCCTCGACGACCAGCTCAGCGCGCTGCAGCGCGAATCCCGGCGGTTCGGTACGACCGGCGACGACCTCGATTTCTCGCTACTGCTCGACGGGCTCGAGGACGAGCGGCAGCAGCGCATCACAATCGACGTCGCCTATCGCTTCTTTGCCACGCCGGAGCGCGCCTTTATCGTCGCCGATACACCGGGGCACAAACAGTACACACGCAACATGGCGACCGGCGCCTCAACCTCCGAGCTCGCGGTGATCCTGGTCGATGCGCGCAAAGGCGTGCTGCCGCAAACCAAGCGGCACGCCTTCATTTGTTGCCTGCTCGGCATCCGGCAGATCGTCCTCGCCGTCAACAAGATGGACCTCGTCGGGTTCGAGCAGCGCCGCTTCGACGATATTGCCCAGCATTTTTCGGCTTTCGCGGCGGAACTTGGCGAAGTCTTCGTTGCCGCAATTCCGCTCTCGGCGCGGTTCGGCGACAATATCACCGAGCTCTCGGCTCGAATGCCCTGGTATGGCGGCGCCACCCTGATCGAGCACCTCCACTCCGTCGACATTTCGGGGGGCTGCGTCAAACGGCCGTTCCGTTTCCCGGTGCAATGGGTCAACCGCCCGAACGGCGACTTCCGCGGCTTCTCGGGTACCGTGGTGTCCGGCTCGATCGCGCCCGGCGACGACGTTTTGCTGGCCGGCTCGGGCCAGTCCGCAAGGCTCAAGGAAATCGTTACCTTCGAGGGCACAACCGATCGCGCACGGGAGGGTGATGCGGTCACCCTCACCTTCGAAACCGATATCGACATTGCGCGCGGCGATCTGCTCGCGGATCCCCGCGAGCCGCCCGAATGCGTCGACCAGTTTGCCGCGCATGTGATCTGGATGAGCGACCAGCCGCTCGTCCCGGGCCGCTCGTATCTGCTGAAGATCGGAACGCGCACGGTGCCGGCTACCGTTACCGCGCTCAAGCACCGCATCGATGTGGAGACGCTGGCGCATTTGGCGGACCGGACGCTCGGGCTGAACGAGATCGGGTTCTGCAATCTGTCGACCGCAGCACCTGTGGCCTTCGATCCATACACCGCCTGCCGCGACACCGGCGCTTTCATTTTGATCGACCGCCTCACCAACGAGACGGCGGGAGCTGGAATGATCGCCTTCGGGCTGCGCCGGGCCAGCAACATCCATTGGCAGGCGCTGACCGTAGGCCGGGAGCAACGCGCCGCGCTGAAGGATCAGTTGCCGGCGGTACTCTGGCTGACCGGATTGTCGGGCGCCGGAAAATCGACGATCGCCGACATCGTCGAGAAAAAGCTGCTCGCGCTCGGGCGCCACACGATGCTGCTCGACGGTGACAATGTCCGGCACGGGCTCAATCGGGATCTCGGCTTCACCGACGCCGACCGCGTCGAGAACATCAGACGGGCCGGCGAAGTCGCAAAACTGATGGCCGAGGCCGGGCTCATCGTGATCTGCTCGTTCATCTCGCCGTTTCGCGCAGAGCGCCGCATGGTCCGCGAGCTGACCGCCCCCGCCGCCTTCCTCGAAGTGTATGTCGACACGCCGCTCGAGGAATGCATGCGCAGAGACCCCAAGGGGCTTTACGCCAAGGCGAGGGCCGGGCGGCTCGAACACTTCACTGGTCTCGACTCCCCCTATGAGCCGCCGGAGGCCTCCGAAATCCGTATCACGACCGTTGGCGTGACGCCCGACACTGCCGCCGAACAGATCCTCGAGGAATTGCGGGCGCGCAAAATAATCTGAGGGGTTTGCCGGGTCAGCAAGGTTCCGCGACGAGCCGTTCGAGATAGCTGCCGTACCCGCTCTTACTCAAATCCCGGGCAAGGCTGAGAAGTTGGTCCAAGTCGATATAGCCCATGCGATAGGCGACCTCCTCGACGCAGGCGATCTTCAACCCTTGGCGCAGCTCTATCGTGCGGACGAATTCGGATGCCTCCAAGAGCGAATCGTGGGTGCCGGTATCAAACCAGGCATAGCCGCGCCCGAACCGCTGGACATTGAGCATTCCCCGAGACAGGTAGACGTTGTTGAGGTCGGTGATCTCCAATTCTCCACGGGCCGAAGGCTTTAGAGAGGCGGCGATCTCCGGAGCGGAATTGTCGTAGACGTAAAGACCGGTGACAGCCCAATGAGAGCGCGGCTGCCGCGGTTTTTCGACAATGGCGACGGGTGCGCCGTCGGTGTCGAATTCGACCACGCCATAGGCCTCCGGGTGGCGCACTTGATAGGCGAAGATCGTGGCGCCCGAGCGCGGCGTCCCCGCCTGCCGGAGCATGTCGGGAAGTCCGTGGCCGTAAAAGATATTGTCGCCCAGGACCAACGCGACGTGTTCGCCGTCGATGAAGCTTCGCCCGATGACGAGGGCCTGCGCCAGCCCCTCGGGCTTCGCCTGTTCGGCATATCGGATCGAGAGGCCCCATTGCGCGCCGTCGCGCAGCAAACTTGCGAAGCGGGGCAGTTCCGCCGGGGTCGTGATGACCAGAATATCCCGGATGCCCGCCAGCATCAGCGTCGTCAGCGGATAATAGACCATCGGCTTGTCGTACACCGGCAGCAGCTGCTTGCTGAGCGCCAGCGTGGCCGGGTAGAGGCGGGTGCCGTGACCGCCGGCCAGAATGATCCCTTTCATCGGCCCTCCGCCCCGATCAGCTCCCGAACCACCGCAGGAAGGCTCGACCGCCACGGCGGCGGAGAAATGCCGAGGGCCGCGATCTTGCGGCAATCGAGCACCGAGTTCATCGGCCGCCGCGCCGCTGTTGGATACTGATCGGTGGTGATCGGCTCGATCCGCGGCCCCGATCCGCTCGGCCACGCGCCGAGCGTGCGCGCCAAACCCACAATCTCCTCGGCAAATCCGTACCAACTGGTGCTGCCGGCCGCAGCGAAATGGAAAGTGCCCCATTCCATTCCGCCGCGCTCGATTTGCCGCGCGATCGCGATCAGCGCCGCAGCGATATCGGCGGCGGCGGTGGGACAGCCGCGCTGGTCCGCGACGACCCGCAAGACCGGCCGCTCGGCCGCGAGCCGCAGCATCGTTTTTACGAAATTTGCCCCGAAGGCGCCGTACACCCAGGCGGTGCGCAGAATGACATAACGAGGCGTCGCCGCCCGCACGGCGCGCTCGCCGGCCTCCTTGCTGCACCCGTAGACGTTGATCGGGTTAGCCGCATCCTCTTCGTGATAGGATTCACGTTTGCGCCCGTCGAACACGTAGTCGGTCGACAGGTGAACGAGAGGCGTCCCGTCCTCGCCACATACCGCTGCGATGTGAGCGGCTCCCGCACAATTTGTTCCCCAAGCCGCTTCGGGCTCGCTTTCGGCGCGGTCGACGGCGGTATAAGCGGCGAGATTGATAACCAGATCGGGTCGTTTCCGCGCGATCACGGCGCTTACGGCCGCTGCCTTGGTGATGTCGGCCGCATTCCGATCGAGGGGAACCAGCTCGTACGATGCGGGCCACGCTGCGCGGCAAACCTCGCGGCCGACCTGCCCTCCGGCCCCGAACACCAGAACCCTCACAAACGCCTCCTAAGCGGACATCCCGTGGGAACCCAGCAGCTTGTCGAAATAGTGGATCGTACGGGCGAGGCCGTCTTTCAGCGCTGTCTTGGGGTGCCATCCGAGAACCCGTTCGGCTTCGGCGATGTCGGGACAACGTTGGACCGGATCGCCGACGGGAAGTGGCCGGCGAGTGATCTTCGAGCGCGAGCCAGTCATCCCGATGATCATGTCGGCAAGCTCGGCGACCGAGGTCTCGACCGGGTTGCCGAGGTTGATAGGGCCGGTGATGTCGTCGGGGGCGGCCATCAGCGCGAGGAAGCCGTCGACCAAGTCGTCGACATAGCAGAAAGCGCGGGTCTGGCTGCCGTCGCCATAGAGGGTGATCGGCGCGCCCTGCAAGGCCTGGACGATGAAGTTGGAGACGACGCGGCCGTCATTGGGGTGCATGCGCGGGCCGTAGGTGTTGAAGATGCGGACGACGCGGATTCGCAGATTGTGCTGGCGGAAATAGTCGAAGAACAAGGTCTCGGCGCAGCGCTTGCCTTCGTCGTAACAGGCTCGCGGACCGATCGGATTGACGTTGCCGCGATAGGCTTCGGGTTGCGGGTGGAGGGTCGGGTCGCCATAGACCTCCGAAGTGGATGCCTGAAAGATCTTCGTCGACCTCGACAAACAGCGGATGCGTGATGTCGTGGCGCATCGCCTCGAAATGCGGAACCCCCAACAGCCGGGCGATATTGTCTTTGCGGCCGGTGAAGTAGTTGTCGACGCACAACACATCGTCGCCGTGGGCCACCAGCCGCTCGCACAGATGCGAGCCGAGGAAACCCGCGCCGCCGGTGACGAGAACGCGCTTTCTGACAGAGCTCATGCGAAATCCGGGGGTTATTGCGAGGCTAAGGCTGGTGAGAGCCGCGGCGGGCGGCCTATACTGACATAGGAGAGCCCGGCGGCCGCCATTTCGGCCGGCCGATAGACATTGCGCAAGTCGATGACCAGCGGCTCTGCGAGCAGCCGCTCGATCCGGGCGAGGTCGAGGGCGCGGAACTCGTTCCATTCGGTCAGCAGCACCAGCGCATCGGCGCCTTCGGCCGCTTCGTAGGCGTCGTCGCAATAGACGAGGTCGGGCATCAGGTTTCGGGCCTCGTCGATCCCGGCCGGGTCGAAGGCGCGGATCGCCGCGCCGGCCGCGGCGAGGCGCGGCAGGATGGCGAGGCTGGGGCTGTCGCGCATGTCGTCGGTGTTGGGCTTGAAGGTGAGGCCAAGCACGGCGATCGTCTTGCTGGCAACCGTGCCGCCGCAGGCGGCGATGATCTTGTCGGCCATGCGGGTCTTGCGCGCCTCGTTGACCTGCACCACCGTCTCGACGATCGCCAGATCCGCGGCGGCCTCGCGTGCTGTGCGCACCAAGGCCTTGCAGTCCTTCGGAAAGCACGAGCCGCCAAAACCCGGCCCGGCATGCAGAAACTTGCGGCCAATGCGGCCGTCGAGGCCGATCCCGCTGGCCACGTCCTGGACATCGGCGCCGACCCGTTCGCACAGGTCGGCGATCTCGTTGATGAAGGTGATCTTGGTCGCGAGAAAGGCGTTGGCGGCGTATTTGATCAATTCGGCAGTCTCGATGTCGGTGAACAGCATCGGCGTCTCGCTCAGATAGAGCGGCCGATAGAGCTGGCGCATGACCTCCCGGGCGCGGTCGCCGTCGGCGCCGATCACCACGCGGTCGGGACGCATGAAATCCTCGATCGCCGAGCCCTCGCGCAGAAATTCCGGGTTCGAGGCGACGTCGAAATCACCGCTCGGGCAGACCCGGCGCAGGATCGCGGCGACCTCTCGCCCGGTGCCGACCGGCACCGTCGATTTGGTCACGACGA
>VAZT01000239.1 GCA_005884825.1 Alphaproteobacteria bacterium | reverse complement strand
GTAGATTTTGAAGGCGACGCCGACCCCGAGCAACAGCGGCAGCGCAATGATGTTGGCGAAATTCAGCGGGATATCGAGAGCGACGCAGAGCTCCAATGTCACCACCCCGGCGACGAGAAGGGGTATCAAGGTCAGGAGAACATCGGACAACCGCCGCAGAGTGATCCACAGCAGCAGGGCGATCGCCGCGAGAGCAAAGATCCCGGCTTCGACGAAGGCCCGCACCACCGTGTTGCCGGCTTCGTACATCAAAACTGCCGGGCCGGTCGCCGCAGGCTCGATCGCCAATACCGCGGTCACGAATTGACGCAGGGCGGCAGTGTCGTCCGG
>VAZT01000238.1 GCA_005884825.1 Alphaproteobacteria bacterium | reverse complement strand
AGCGAGGGTTCGATGTTGTCCGCTGCCGCGCTGATCAGCTGCAGTTTTTCGCCTTGATCGCGAGGCACCAGGTCATCGATCGCCACGGTTCGGGCAACCTGCGGGACCGTCGACAGGCGTTGGGTGATTGCCTTCGCGGCATCCAGGTTCGTCGCCATGATCTCCATCGCGTTCGCACCGGTCTGCACATCCCTGCGCAAATCGAGGAAAGTCGCGACCGAAGGCGCGTTCGCATTCCGCAGGTGAAGCGGATTGAAATCGAAGCGCATGAAGAGGAGCAGAGGCGAGGCGAGCACGACCAAAAGGAGCGTCGTGCCGACGACCGGAATGCGGTATCGCTGCACGAACCAGTCGACCGGAGCGAGTGCGTCGAACCCCATGGGCTGCGGCTCGGCCGGCGGCTTCAGCACGGTCAGCAGCGCCGGCAACAAGGTAATGCTGGTCAAGAAAGCTATGATCATACCGCCGCCGGCGATCTGGCCGAGCTCGGAAAGTCCGCGATACGAAGTCGGCATGAACGAGGAGAACCCGACCGCCGTCGCGGCTGCGGCAAGCGCCAACGGGGCGCCGGCCTTGCGCGCAGCGCTCCTCAGAGCCGGGCGCAGCGCGCCGTACTCATGCCGTTCGGCCCGATAGCGCACACTGAATTGCAGGCCGAAATCGACGCCCAGACCGACAAACAACACAAAGAATGCGACCGAAATCACATTCAGCGCGCCGACCACCAAGAGACCGAAAGCCGCAGAGATCGCCAGACCGGCGGCGAGATTGACCGCGACCGCCAGGATGATCCGCTTGTGCCGCAGCGCCAACCAAAGGATGACAATCACCGAGACGAGCGACACCGCGGCCGTCAGCGGTGCGCTCTCTCTTATTGTCGCGAACTGGTCATCGTTCATCGGCACCAGCCCGGTCAGCCGCACCCGGGCCTGGAAATCGCGGTCGAGTCGCACATCACGCGCGGTCTCTAAAGCCGTAATGCTTGCTGCGCGACCAGGCTCCAATGCGGTGAAATCGAGTACCGGCTCGACCTCAATGAAACGGCGCAATTCCTCCGGAGCCGGCGCTTTGCCGCTGGCGAGAGCACGCCAGGAGAAGCTTGCGGGTCGGCCGGCGAGCGCGTCCTGCACGGTATCCGACGCCATCGTCATCGGCCGCGCCAGATCGTCGAGTTGGACCTGCCCGAATTGCACGCCCATCAGGCCGAGATCCAACGCGCCGAGGGCTCCTCTGAGACTGGGGTCGGCGGCCAATGTCTGAAGCAGCGGACCGGCCTGAACCAGACCCTGCGTCAAACGCGCCACCTCGCCCTCGGGCAGGTATAACAGCCCGTTGCGCTGAAAAAACGGGCCGCCTTGCATCTCGCGCACCGCCCTAAAACGATCGGGGCGGCGAGTGAGGGCCCCGGCGAGCTGCGTCGACGCCTGATCGGCGAGCTCCGGGGTCGGCGCATCGACAACGACGAGCATTTCCGGTTGCGGAAACGCTTTCAGGAATTCGAAAGCCTGTTGCGTCCACGGCAGATCGCGCGGAAACAGGTCTTTGACGTCCGTCTTGATCGCGAAATGCCGGACCGTATAAACCGATGACGCCGCCGCCAATGCGATTCCAACCACTATGACCCACCAAGCGTAGCGGTTGCAGAAATCTACGGTCCGTAAGATCGATGATCTGAGCATGTTCTTGCCAACCCGCCTGCTAGGCCGCCCACTTTGGGATAGCGGCGTTAACGGGCGGTTGATTGCCCAGCGGCTAAACCGCGTAACGCTGCGAACCGCAGGCCACTGCGGTCTATGTTGTAAAACCTACAGGGAAAGCCCTCGGTTCCCCGATCTGGCTGCGCCCAAGACGGGGCATATTGTGGGTTGAACGTCGTCAGTATCCGGCCGCTGCACCGGCTGGCAGACGGCGGTCGCTGGCGCCGCGAAGCCGGCGGTTGGCGATCTCGATCAATTCGACCGCGCCCCACGGCCGTTGCTCGACCAGCTTGTAGCCCATCGCGGCGAGCTGCGTGATCACCTTGGGCGGTAGGCCGGACCGCTCGAAATAAACATCTTCCGGCTGCGCTTGGTGGTGGAAGCGCGGCGCGTCGACCGCCTCCTGCGCTGCCATGCCGTGGTCGACGATGTTCATGATGGTCTCGAGGACGGCGGTGATGATGCGCGGGCCGCCGGGGCTGCCAAGCACCAGAACGACCTTGCCGTCCCGCTCGACGAGGGTCGGGCTCATCGACGACAGCGGCCGCTTGCCGGGGGCGATCGCGTTGGGCTCGCCCTGGACGAGACCGTAAAGGTTTGCCGCACCAGGCTTTACGGTGAAGTCGTCCATCTCGTTGTTGAGAAAAAAGCCGGTGCCGGGCGCCACGACGCCAGCCCCGAAATAACCGTTGATCGTGTATGTGACCGCGACGGCGTTGCCCTCGGCGTCGACGACCGAATAGTGGGTCGTCTCCGAATTTTCGCGCCGCGCGCCTTCGGCCGTCCCCTTCGCGGCGCCGCCGCGGGCGATCTCGGCGCGAAGTGAGGTGGCGTAGTCCTTCGATAGCAGCCGCTCCAGCGGGTTCGCAACGAATGCGGGATCGCCGAGATAGGCGTTGCGGTCGCGATATCCGCGGCGCATCGCCTCGACCATCAGGTGCACCGATTTGGCCGAGCGGAATCCCGAGGCTGCGATGTCATCGCCTTCGAGGATGTTTAAGATTTCGCACATCGTCGTACCGCCCGAACTAGGCGGCGGCGCCGAGACGAGCAAATAACCGCGGTAGGTGCAGGTCACGGGAGCGGTTTCGGTGACCGTGTAGGCGGCAAAATCGCCGGCAGTCAGGATCCCGCCATTCTCCCTGCTTGCCTTCTCGACGGCCGCCGCAACCGGGCCCTTGTAGAACGCCTCTGGACCCCTTTGCGAAATCAGCTCGAGGGTGGCTGCGAGATCGCTCTGCACGAGGCGATCGCCGGGCTCGAGATGGCTGCCGTCCGGCCGCAAAAAAAATTTCGCAGCACCGGGATCTTTGCCGAACCGGTCCGCCCTCGCATCGAGAATGTCGGTGTCGGGGGGGCTCAGCGCAAAGCCGTCGCGGGCCAACGCAATCGCCGGCGCAATCAACGCGACGCGTGGGAGCCGGCCGTATTTGGTCGAGGCATGGTCGAGCCCCATCACCGTACCGGGCACGCCGGCGGCAAGATAGCCGTGCCGGCTGAGGTCGGCGATGAGGTCCCCCTTCGCATCGAGATACATCACGGCACTCGCAGCTGCGGGGGCGGTCTCGCGGAAATTGATGAACGTTTCGCGGCCCTCGGCGAGGTGGACCGTCATGAAACCGCCGCCCCCTATATTGCCGCAGCACGGGTCGACGACGGCGAGCGCGTAGCCGACCGCAACCGCCGCATCGACCGCATTGCCGCCGGCCTCGAGGATGTGCACCCCGACTTCCGAGGCCAACCGATGCGCGGATACCACCATGCCGTGCTCGGCCTCTACTTCGGCAGCCCACGCGGCCGACAGTAAGGTCGATAAGATCACCGCAGCGAAAAAGCCCCTCTCCGCCGCGCCGCGGGGGAAAGGGAGGGGCCCATCGCGCGTGAGCCTTTGGCCCACAGAGGGAGCTCTCTAAGTCACACTAACGCACAGCCTGGTACAGCCGCTCGTCGTAGAGCGCGCCCTCGAGCGGGGTGAGCTTGTCGCGAAACTGCTTATTGTGCGGCGTCGTTACGCTCGCATCGAAGGCTTTGCGGTCGCGCCAGACCTCGATCAGGGTGAAATGGTTCGGGTGTCCGTCCCACTGCACCACGTCAAATCGCAAATTGCCGTCGTCCTTGCGTGCCGCGTCCGCCTGCGCCTTGACGAGCTCGATCGCCTGGTCTTTGTGGACCGGGAAAACATCGACGTGCGTGAGGACATAAATAGCGTCGGCCGGAAGCTGCCCCGTTGGCGCCGCGACCGAGAGGCCGCTGTGAACCCGGACCCCAAACCCGCCGATCGTCAGCGGCTGAAGCTTATCCCGGAGTGCGGTCGCCCCGGTACCTGCATCGTGCGCGTCCGAGGCCTTCTTGTCGCGCCAACTCTCTAGCAGAGCGAACCGGCTGGGCCGAGCGATCTCTTCGAATGCCTCGAAGCCGGCATTGCCGTCCGCCTTGCGGCTCGTCTCGGCGAATTCCCGAACGATCCCGGCGCTCTGCTGCGCCGCCGTCGGCGCGACATCGAAATAGGTGACGATATAGACGAGCCCGTTCATGGTCTCCTCCGCATAGACCGGCCCCGCAGTCCCCAGGAGGAGCGCGGCCAAGGCAAGAATCAAATATCGAAGACGCATCTCAATTCCTCCTGCTACGCGACCGGCGCGAGGCGGAAACGGCAGTCCTCGTCGCGGCCGATCTGGTTGACGAGGTCGATTTCCCAGGCGAGGTATTCGCGCATGTAGCGCTCGCGGTCGGCGGGCCGCTCGCGCGCCGACAGCGCGACGTCGTCGGGTGCGCTGGCGAGCGGCCCCATGCCGGTTTCGAGCGGCAGACCTGCTGCCTTCCATGCTTCGGTGCCGCCCGCCAGCACCTTGACCGGTCGGCGGGTACGAAGCTCCGCCGCGCCGTAACGGGCGATGGTTCCGTCCTCGCTCGTCAGTACCAGCTCGCCTTGCGCCGGCAATTTGTCGAGCGCATCGGCGAGGCGGGCACGGATCGCGAACCAGGCTCCGGGGATATGGCCCTGCCGGTGGTGCCGGCTCAGCGCCAGGTCGACCACTACCGCGGGGTTTGCGCGAAGCTCCGCGGGCTGGACCGTCGCCGGCTCTGGACCGGCGAGCGGGAAGGCGCCGCTCCTTGGCTCCGGGCTACCGCGCTCCAAACCTCCATCGAGCCCGCCATCGAGCACCGCCGCGTTCCAGCCCATGCGGCGCAGCCACGACGCGGTCATCCGCGCCCTGACGCCGGTGTCGTCGACCAGCACGACGCGGGCGCCCCAGACGCCGAGCCAGCTGTCGGTCTCCTGCACCAATTGCCCGCCGGGCGCCATCACTGAGCCCGGCAGGTGGCCGGCGCTGTATTCGGCGGGGTCGCGGACATCCATCACGTAAAGGGTGCGCCGGTCGACCTCGCGCTGCCACTCTGAGAGCTTGGCGCGGTCGATGACCGGCACGCGGTAGCGCCGTGCCACGGCCGCGGCGCGCTGCCGCGCCGCGGCGACGCCCTCGGCCGAGACTTCCGGGGCGCGCTCAGTGGCGCCGGCGGCGACCCCTAGCCCCGCCAGGTGCCAGGCCATCGTGCCGTCTTTCAACGAGACGACGCGATTGGGCACGCCGGCGTCGATCAACGACTGCGCGCCGATGATGCTGCGCGTGCGCCCGCCGCAATTGACGACGACAAACGTGTCTTGTGACGGCACGAGCTCTTTGAAGCGATAGACGAGCTCGGCGCCGGGCACGCTGATCGCGCCGGGGATCGTGTTCGAGTGATATTCCTCGTAGGACCGGCTGTCGAAGATCGCCATTGGCTCGCCGCGCTTCTGTCGCTCGGCAAGCTCTTCGGCGCTGATCCACGGCGTGCCGTATTCATGCTCGACGACCTCGGCGAAGGCCTTGCTCGGCACGTGCACGCCGCTATAGACCGGGAACCCGGCCGCCTCCCACGCCGTGACGCCGCCTTCGAGCACCGAGACATCGGTGTAGCCGCCCTCGCGGAGCCGCGCCGCCGCGCGTTCGGCAAGCCCCTCGCCGTCATCGCACACGACGACCGGCGCTGCGCGCCGCGGCAACAGCCCCGGCGCGATCAATTCGAGCCGGCTCAGCGGCAGGCACGATGCCATCAGTAGATGCCGCTCGTGAAAGACGCCCTCCTCGCGCGCATCAACAATCGCGATCTCGCCGCCCGCCTGGTACCGCCGCCGCAATGCCGCCGCTGTTATGTTGCCAGACGTTCCCACCATCGCACCCTCCATACCGGCTCCCCTTCTCCGCCACACCGGCGAAGGCCGGTGCCCATGGCTGGAATAGATCCCGGCCTTCGCCGGGAAGACAAGGGGAGAGGGGTTCTTGCAAAAGCGCATTCCGTTTGCCGGAATTCTCGGCACGCGTCAAAGTCGCTGTTCGAGACTGCACGAAGGAGCCGAGATGTCCGAAGGAAGACGCGCACGGCCGCAGCCGACACCCGAGACACAGCATTTCTGGGACGGCACGCGGGCCGGCGAATTGCGTCTGCAGCGCTGCAACGCCTGCGGCAAGGTGTATTTTCCGCCGCGGCCGTTCTGCCCGGCTTGCGCCGCGCGCGACGTCGCCGTGTTCGCGGCGAGCGGCAAGGGCCGGCTCTATTCCTATGTGATCCACCACCGTCCGGTGCCGGGCTTCACGCCGCCCTACGCGATCGCCGTCGTCGAGCTCGACGAAGGGCCGCGCATGATGACCAACATCACCCAATGCCCGCAGACCCCCGAAGCATTGGAGCTCGACATGCCGGTCGAGGTCGCCTTCGAGAAGCTCGACGACGAGATCACCCTCCCCCTCTTCCGCCCGGCGCGGAGGTAAGCGCGATGAAACCGAAATCGATTGCCATTGTCGGCGCCGCCGAAACGACGCGGCTCGGCGTGATCCCCGACATGTCGCAGATCCAATTGCACGCCGACGCCGCACTCAACGCGATGGCC
>VAZT01000237.1 GCA_005884825.1 Alphaproteobacteria bacterium | reverse complement strand
TATTCGAACATACCGAAGGAGATTATTTCGCGATCCTTGGTCTGCCACTCCTGGAGCTTCTCGGTTTTCTGCGAACGAAGGGCATGATCCCGTCGTAATTACCGCAGGGTGAGGAGCACCTTTAGCGTGGGGCATTGCCGATGAAAATCGCCGGCACGACCCGGCTGGCGGGTATCATGGGCTGGCCCGTCGCCCATTCCCGCTCACCATTGCTGCATGGCTTCTGGCTGGCCGAGACCGGAACCGACGGCGCCTATGTCCCGTTGCCGGTGAGGCCGGAGCACATCGAGCAGGCACTGCGCGCGCTGCCGATTCTAGGCTTTCGCGGATGTAATCTGACAATACCCCACAAACAGACGGCGCTCCAGGTCGCCGACCGGGTCGAGCCCTTGGCGCGGCGCATCGGTGCGGTGAACACGATCATCGTCGCGCCCGATGGAACGCTTGAGGCGCGCAACACCGATATGTTCGGGTTTCGCGAGAACCTCCGAGAAGCGGTGCCCGATTGGACGCCGGGCGTGGGTCCGGCGGTGATCCTTGGGGCGGGCGGATCGGCGAGGGCGGTCGTGGCGGCCTTAACCGATGCCGGGCCCACCGAGATCCGGATCGTCAACCGCACGCTCGCGCGCGCCGAGATCCTGGCGCGTGATCTCGAGACCTCGTCGACGCGGATCACGGTTCATCCCTGGAGCGAGGTGGGTAATGTCCAGCGGCATGCCGGGCTGCTCGTCAATACGACGAGCCTCGGCATGACCGGTGAACCGCCTCTCGTTATCGATCTGTCGTTGCCGCCCGAGGCCCCGGTCGTCGATATCGTATACGTGCCGCTCGAGACAGATCTGCTGCGCGCCGCTCGTCGGCGCGGAAACCCCGTCGTCGATGGCCTCGGCATGTTGCTGCATCAAGGCCGTCCCGGATTTGAAGCCTGGTTTGGCGCTCCGGTACGGGTGACGCCGGAGCTGCGCGCGGCGATCGTCGCGACGCTGGGGCCGCCTTGATTGTTCTCGGGCTTACCGGCTCGATCGGTATGGGCAAGAGCACTGCGGCGGCGATGCTGCAGCGTCTCGGAGTGCCGTTGTTCGACGCGGATGTGATCGTTCACCGGCTGCTGGCGCCGACCGGTGCTGCCGTTTCTGCCGTTTCTGCCGCGTTTCCCGGTGTCGCGGCGGAAGACGGCGGCATCGATCGAGCACTGCTCGGGCAACGGGTTTTCACTGATCCCGCGGCCCTGAGGCGGCTTGAAGCAATTCTTCACCCGATGGTGGCGACCGAGGAGAGGCGGTTTCTCGCTCGGTCACGTGCCCGGCGGGTACCGCTGGCCGTGCTCGACATACCTCTCCTGTTTGAAACGGGCGCCGAGCGCCGGTGCGACTATGTGCTCGTCGTTTCGGCACCCGCCCTCGTGCAGCGGCAGCGCGTCATGCGGCGGCCCGGGATGACCGAGATTCGCCTAAACGCCATTCTGCGAAAACAGATGCCGGATTATCGGAAGCGGCAATGCTCGGATTTCGTGGTGTCGACGGGCTTAGGCCGCAACGTCACCTTGCGCCGTTTGAAGTCGATCGTCAGACTCCTCCGCAAGAGGGGGAGACGGTAATTGCGCGAAATCGTGCTCGATACCGAAACGACCGGTCTGGATCCGGCCGAAGGCCATCGCATCGTCGAGGTCGCCTGCATCGAGCTTGTCCACCATGTCCCGACCGGCCGCAAATTTCACCGTTACGTCAATCCCGAACGCGATATGCCCGAAGAAGCACTCGCGGTGCACGGGATCACCGCGGAGTTTCTGGCGAACCAAGCGCCCTTTGCCGCGATTGCAGACGAGTTGCTGGCCTTTATCGGTTCGGACCGGCTGGTGATCCACAACTCCGAGTTCGACCTTTCGTTTCTCAACGCTGAATTGGCGCGCTTGCAACGGGATCCGATCGGCTGCCCCTTTGTCGATACTCTGGGGCTGGCTCGGGTGCGGTTCCCCGGAGCACCGGCAAGCTTGGATGCTCTGTGCCGGCGTTTCGAGATCGACCGGTCGGACCGTGTCGAGCATGGGGCCGAGATCGATTGCAGATTACTCGCCGAGGTCTATCTAGAATTGCTCGGCGGCCGGCAACCCGGTCTCGATTTCGCGATGCCCGCCGATGAGGTGGCCACAGCGGAGAGAATCATGCGGCCGCCTCGTCTGCATTTCCCCTCGGCAGAAGAGGTGATCGCTCACCAGGCAATGCTGCGAATGATCACCGAGCCCATCTGGCTCTTGGAGGGGTAGAGCCTCACACTACCGGGTTGCCGGGTGCAGCGGCGATTTGAGCGTCCGCCTGCTGACGGCGTAACAGCTCGGCGAAGTCGATCGGATTGATCATAAGAGGTGGAAAACCGCCGTCACGGGTCGCGTTCGCGATTATCGCACGGGCGAATGGAAAAACGATCCGTGGAGTCTCGACCAGAAGCAGTGAAGCCAGCATCTCCTGCGGTGCGTTCTTCACCGTTACCACTGTTCCGTAAGCGAGTTCGACGAGGAAAACGGGTTCCTGCTGGATGCGGGCCGTCGCGTTGATGGTCAGGACGACTTCGAAAACCTCCGGCCCAAGATTCTGCGCTTTGACATCGACGTTGATGTCGACAGAGGGCTGTGTCGTTTGCTGAATAAGGCTCTGCGGCGCGCGCGGATTTTCGAACGACAAATCCTTGATGTACTGCGCGTTGACGATCAGCTGCTGCGGCCCATCGGGCGTTGCCGGTGGCATCTCGCCTTGGCCGTTGCCTCTCGCCTCTTCCGCCATCACCCGCCTCCCCCCAGGACCTCAGCCTGCTGGCTAACACGGATCGGGAAGGCGCATCAACGGTCGGCCCTGCCTCTAACCCGCGTCCGGCACAAAAAGCAGCTCCGGCTCGCGGTCGGGTCGGGTCGGATCAATCGCAACACTGCACCGTTCGGCACCTTCAGCCCGGCCACCGCTCGTGTCTGGCGGCGTCCGTGATCGGTTAATGTGGGTCGCGGGACGCCGGGATCCTGGCGGGTGACGGAGAACACCCGGTTGAATTCGGTTTGCCGATGGCGGACGAAAATCACTGACTTTCCTCAATTCCGGGGCGAGCCGAGGAAAACCCGGGGCTCTTCCGATCGGAAGCGGCAGCGCTGACGGAGAGCCCTCGCACCAACGCGCTTGCCGTCGTGGCACCCGCGCCCCATGTAGTCAACATCCAGCCGAGGCCCGGAGCCCGGTATTTCTCTACGGCGGCAGGGCGCGGAAGGGAGATGGGCGAGTTTCAGCAGTACTTCGATATCATCCTGTTCGCAATGGTCGCTGGCTTTTTGGTGCTGCGCCTGCGCAGCGTTCTTGGGCGGCGGACCGGAAACGAGCGGCGTCGCGAATTGTTTGTGCGGCGCCAGCGAGCCGCGCCGGAAAAGGGACCGACTTTGGTTGAACCCAGTCCGGGCGCCGCTGCTACGACGACAACCGCCCCGCCGGCCGATGCTGTCGCGGAAGGGTTGAACCAGATCCGCCGCGCGGACCCGAGCTTTGATCCCTCTCAATTCCTCGAGGGTGCTCGCATCGCATTCGAGATGATTGTTACTGCGTTTGCGAACGCTGACAAGGCGGGGTTGCGGCCATTGCTGAGTGATGAGGTCTTCCAGCAATTTGCCACAGCCATCGACGAGCGTGCCGCTGCCAAGGAGACGCTCGAAACCCGGATTGTGCGCTTGGACAGCGCGGATATCGTGGAAGCCGAACTGTTGGGGCGCAACGCGCAGGTGACGGTTAAGGTAACCTCCCAGCAAATCAACGTGACGCGCGCGATGGACGGCAGCATCGTCGACGGCGACCCGGAGCATCCAACCGAGAAGACCGATTACTGGACCTTTGCGCGCGATACCGGATCCGCCGATCCAAACTGGGTTCTCGTCGCGACGAGCAGCGGCTGAACCTCGACGACGGGCCGGCCGTGCCGCGGCGGCCGTCCTCCTCGGTTCCTTCGCGATTGCCCTCACGCATGACAGCGGACCTAGGCGATTTGGCCTCGAGCCGGTTGGCTTCGACCGATTATCGGGCTGGATGCAAGATCACATCGCGGCGGCGGTTCCGGTTTTCCTGAAATCCTGTGCTCGGTTCTTGACCCGGGCAGACGCGGCTCCGCTCGATGCGGTTGCCGGGAGCGTTGATTTCGGACGGGTGGGAGACTGGCGGCCATCATGTGAGGCGGCGAAGGCATTGCCGCCGGGCGACGATGCAGCGGCCCGGGAATTTTTCCAGAAGGGTTTCATTCCGTTTGCCGTAGCGGACTACGGCAAGGCGGAAGGACTGTTCACCGGATATTACGAAGTCGAGCTCAACGGCTCGCGGCAACGTCATGGCCGTTATCGGACCCCGCTTTACCGCAAGCCCTCGGATTTCGGCCCCGAGCCTCCGACGCGCGCCGAGATCGAGGATGGGGCGCTTGCCGGGCGCGGGCTGGAACTCCTCTGGGTCGACGATCCGATTGATGCATTCTTCCTGCAGATCCAGGGGTCGGGGCGCATCCGGCTGAGGGGAGGAGGGACCATCCGGGTCGGCTATGACGGGCAGAACGGCCGTCCGTACGTGCCGGTCGGGCGGCTGCTGATCGAACGCGGCGACATGCCGCGAAACAAGCTGACCATGGCCGCGATCAGGTCCTGGATGAAGCAGAATCCGGAAGCTGGAGCCGCTCTGCGCCGCGAGGACCCGTCTTATGTCTTCTTTCGGGAAATCAAGGGCGATGGACCAATCGGGGCTGAAGGGCTCGCGTTGAGCGCCCAGCGGAGCATTGCGGTCGATCGCGCATTCGTCGCTCTCGGCGTCCCGGTTTGGCTCGAAGCGGATGAGCGTTTCGCCGCGGCGGACAGTGTGCGTCGTCTGCTGGTCGCGCAGGACACCGGGGGTGCGATCAAGGGTCCGGTGCGCGGCGATGTCTTCTGGGGCACGGGCGAGGCGGCGGGCAGCCGCGCCGGCGTCATGAATGCCAGCGGCAGATATTACCTATTGCTGCCGCGCGCAGTAGCACGCCGTCTCGTTCCCGGCCGATCGGCGTCGCCGGATTGATTTGCCGGCGGGATCGAGCCTAACTTCGGCACGCTTGTTTTGAGCCGATGACGGCGGGCCGAGTTGAATGCGTGTAGCGCTGTTTGTCACATGTCTGGTCGATTTGTTCCGCCCGACAGTGGGTTTTGCGGCGGTCAAATTGCTCGAACAGGCGGGGTGCACGGTCGAGGTCCCGCGTCTGCAGACCTGTTGCGGCCAGCCCGCTTATAACTCCGGCGACCGGGCCGATGCCAAGGCAATTGCCTTGCAGGTATTCGATGCCTTTGCGGGCTATGACTACGTCGTTGCACCCTCGGGCTCTTGTGCCGGGATGCTACGGGTACACTACCCCGAGCTGTTCGCGCACGATTCAGAGAACCTGCCTCGCGCGCAGGAGCTTGCCCGGCGGAGTTGGGAGCTCGTTTCCTTCCTCGTCGACGTCTGCGGAACGCAGGCGGTCGCCGCGAGCTGGCAACGTCGGATTACTTACCATGACGCGTGCTCGGGCCTCCGCGAGCTCGGGGTCAAGCTCCAGCCGCGCCAGCTACTCGCATCCGTTGACGGTCTGAGCATCGAGGAACTGCCGGGAGCAGAAGTATGCTGCGGCTTTGGCGGCACCTTCTGCGTCAAATACCCGGAAATTTCCGACAAGATGGTGACCGATAAGGCAGCCGACATCGCCGCAACTGGCGCCGACGCGATCCTGGCGGGGGACTTGGGCTGTCTGCTGAACATGGCGGGCAAACTCTACCGGCAAGGCCAGCAGGTCGAGGTTCGCCATGTCGCCGAAATCCTTGCGGGCATGACTGAGGGAATCCCGCCGATCGGCGCGCCGCGGTAGCTCGGACCGAGCCGACCCCGGTTAACGCGAAAATCCAGGTTTTCGGGGTTGACGAGAACGTAGGATGAACAGATATCTCAGCGCTGTTCCGCTTTGGAGCCCCCGTCGATGCCGAAATCGGTGCCGATCCGCGTTACGATCCTGTTATCTCCTGATTTTCAGACGCGGAATCAGGGCATATCAATTACTTGGTCCTGATCCCTTCTGGGCTTGCGCGCGCAGCCGTAATCTCCGGGGTTTACGAAGAGACCGGGATATGGGCTCTCTGCTCAACTTTGCGGGCAAGCTCTGGCGGCAAGGATGGCATGTCGAACTGCTTTATGTCGCCGAGGTTCTCGCGGCATGACTGGTAGAGTCCGGCCGATCCGCGCGCCGGGGTAATGGGGATGCTCGCGACCAGCCGCAATTTCGAGGCCGCCGCCCGGGCCGGCTTGGCCAACCAGAATTTGCAGCGCGCGCTGGGTCTGGCCCGAACCGGATTCCCGCTGCGACGGCGTCTTGCCGTAGAGCGGCTGCCGGAGTTCGAAGCGCTGCGCGAAACCGGTCGATCGATCAAGGATCACACTCTCCAGCACCTCGACTTCTACCTCGAGCTGTACGAGGACCGCGTCGAGGCGTCCGGCGGCAAGGTGCATTGGGCGCGCACCGCGGAGGAGGCCTGCGCGGTGGTACTGCAGATCTGCCGATCGGCGGAGGCCAAGCTCGTCGCGAAGGGCAAGTCGATGGTCGCCGAGGAAGTGGGGCTCAACGCTTTCCTCGAGGCGAATGGCATCGTCCCGATAGAAACCGATCTCGGGGAATACATTATCCAGCTGCGTCACGAGCCGCCCAGCCATATCATCGCACCGGCGATCCACCTGGTTAAGGAACAGGTAGCCGAGACATTCCGGGCCGAGCATGGCTCGCTCGATCCGGACCGGTCGTTGGCCGACCCGCGCCAGATGTGTGACGAGGCGCGTTCGGTGCTGCGGCCGCGGTTCCTCGCCGCCGATGTCGGTATCACCGGCGCCAACTTTCTGATCGCCGAGACCGGTTCGAGCATTATTGTGACCAATGAGGGCAACGGTGATCTGACGCAGACGTTGCCGCGGATCCACATCGTTATGACCAGTATCGAAAAGCTGGTTCCGACATTCGAGGATGCCGCGACGTTGCTGCGTTTGTTGGCGCGCTCGGCAACGGGTCAGGAATTCTCGAGCTACACGACGATCTCGACCGGACCGCGCCGGCCGGATGATCTCGACGGTCCCGAACAATACCATGTGGTCTTACTGGACAATGGCCGCAGCGCGATGATCGGCACGGAATTCCAGGACATGCTGCGCTGCATTCGTTGCTCGGCATGCATGAACCACTGCCCGGTCTACGCCGCGGTCGGCGGCCATGCCTATGGCTGGGTGTATCCGGGGCCGATGGGCGCGGTGTTGACGCCGAGCCTGATCGGCATCGACGAAGCCGGACATCTGCCGAACGCCTCGACGTTTTGTGGGCGCTGTGAGAGCGTATGTCCGGTCAAGATCCCGTTGCCCAAGATGATGCGCCACTGGCGCGAGCGCGAATATGCCAAAAAGCTGAGCCCGGCAGCCTACCGCAGCGGCCTTGCGGT
>VAZT01000723.1 GCA_005884825.1 Alphaproteobacteria bacterium | reverse complement strand
CCGGGCTCGCGGGCGGTGCCCACGCCCCGGAATGACAATGGATACATTTCGGATCTTGTCCTTTCCCCAAGTTTTTCGCGCGGCGGCAGCTTGGCTGAAGGCACCCGCCGGAGGCGTGGCGGTCCTTATTTTCGCGACATTCCTCGCCCGGTTGCTGTTTGCCTCGGCTCTCGGGCTCGGCATCGACGAGAGCTACATGGTCGCCGTGGCTGATGTACCGCCTGACTTCGGCCTTGTTCAGCCCGGAGGCGGGTTTCTGGGCCGCGGTCGTGCTGAACCTTGCGCCGCTCTTCGGTATCAGCAGCGGCAGCTGGGTGTTGCCGGATGGCCCACTGCTCGCTGCTTTACTCGGCGCTGCCGTTTGCCTCGTTGCCGCGTTGCGGTCGGACAGCTGGGCGGCCTGGGGCTGGTGGTTGGGAACCGGCATGTGCGCCGGTCTCGCTCTGTGTTCGAAATATTCCGCGGTGCTGACGATCATCGGCGCCGCCGGCTTTCTGCTGACCGAGCCGCGCAGCCGCCGGTGGCTGGCGCGGCCGCATCCCTACGCCGCCGGGTTGGCCGCGTTGGCGATCTTTCTTCCAGTCTTGATCTGGAATGCCGAAAACAACTGGGTGTCGTTCCTGTTTCAGGCCGGCCGGGCAGAGGGTGGATTTCATCCGTTTGGGCCGGTCGCAACGCTGGCCGGTGCGGCCGCGTTCCTGCTCCCCTGGATATGGGCTCCTTTGATGGTGTGCGGCTTTGTTGC
>VAZT01000722.1 GCA_005884825.1 Alphaproteobacteria bacterium | reverse complement strand
TCGATGCGATCGAGCCGATTGCGCCGGCAACCGTCCTCCACGCCGGCCATCCGGCGCTGCGGCTCAACCTGTTCCTCGGCCATCGGCTGCACCGGGCGGCCGAGGAGTGTTGCGCTTCCTAGGTCCGGCCCGGTGGGTACCCCTTGAAGCCGCGCGCGACATATAAAGTGTAAGTGCGGACCGCGCCCGGCCCCAACGAGATCGCTATGGGTCGCAGGCGCTCGATCGCCGCAAAGCTCGGCTCCATTTCGTTGATCAATTCGTGCTCGGAGACGAGCAGGAAGCTTTCGCCCAGCCTTTTCCCAAGACCGTTCATCAGGTCCCACTGATCCTGAACGCGGCTCGTCACCTTCCATTTCACGGCATCCAGCGGGTGCGGCCGGATGTAATAGATCAGTGCCGAGAGCAGCTCGCGATCATCGGCGAACAGGGTCAATCCGGGGTGCGCCGCGAGTTCCTTGCCGACTTCGGCGCCGAGCTCGCGCCAGCCCCGTACCCGACGCAGCGGATCGAATTGGGCCGGCACATCGACGCCAAAGCCGGCCAGGGCCTCGCGGCCGGTAAAGAGCAGCGCGATCGCCGCGAGGTGCAGCGCAATAGAGGCGGCGATGAGCCTGCGCCAGCCGCGTTGCAATGCCCAGGCGACAACCAGCACCGTTGCTGAGACATAAGTCGGCGCCGCCCAGTTGGCATGGGCGCGCGACAACAGGCTGACGGCGATCATCATCGCCAGGGTGGGCAAGGCAAAGGTGGCGAGCAGACGCGCTCGCGGTTCGGCGAGGCCGCGCCATGTCGCGATCAGCCATATCAGGCCGGCAAACAATAGGGGGCCGAACACGCCGAATTGCGACGCGAAAAATTCGATAAAGGCGCCCGGATGGAACAGAGAGCCGCTCAGCGCGGCATTATCTCTTGTATGGAGGTAACTGACGAAGCCGTTGCTCCAATTCCACCAGAAATTCGGCGAGTAGAGCAGCAATGCGATGCCCGTGGCGGCGAGCAGCGGGCGCAAATGTCGACGTTCGTCGCGAAATACGAGGACATAGCCGAGCGCCGACATAAGCCAATAGGCCATAGCATATTTCGCAAGGAGCCCCAGCCCCGCCGCCAGCCCGACCGCCACCCACCAGCCCCAGCCGCCCTCTTCGCG
>VAZT01000236.1 GCA_005884825.1 Alphaproteobacteria bacterium | reverse complement strand
AGCCGCACCGCCCAGTTCCGCATCTGGCGCAGCGCCTCGACATAGCTCGCCATCCAGGCCAGCGCATGGGCAGCCAATTGTTCGGTGGCGAACCGCTCGGGTTCAACGTTGCCTGCGGGCGCTACCCGTACGACGAGCCGCGCCCGCCCGGCCGCAAGGAACAACTCTGCCGCGCCGAACGCCCGCCCCGTCTGGGCCAGCAGCGCGGTGCGCTCGGTCGGCACGGCTACGGGTGGGCCCCGATCAGTCCTGCGGCAACTGATAGTGGTGGGGGTAGACGGTGCGGGCCATCGGGTCGGCGGCGGACATCACATCCGAATGGGTCATCGACAGCGCCGCGATGTCGTCCGAGATCGCATTGAGGTTCTGAGTGTCGCTGGCTCGCTCCGGCGCGCCGATGAAACCGCAACCCGCTGCACTAGCGAGGGAAAGTACGACGAGGCCGAGCCGGATGCGAGTCATCAATCTCTCCGATCAGGAAAATAGCTCGTACGCTACTACGAATAGAACCACGACAAGCACCAAGGACGCCAGCAAAACATAGCGCACCACGCCTTCCTTGCTGCCCGCGCGGGCCTCTGTGCCGGTCGCTACCGGGCGTTCGGCCATCTGACTTCTCCCCGAAATGCCGCGTCTCTATCTTAGAAAACGGAAGGTCGGCGCTTTTCGATCCGCAGGACATGCCCGGATAGAAAGCGACGGCATCGAAGCGAGTTGACCGCGGCCGCCGATGGGCCTACACCTCGGGGTGTGGCTGAGATGAAGATCTACGGCCGGATCGGCCGGCGAATTACGATCCCGAACCCGCCGAGGGTTCGGGCTAGATCGTTTCGCCCCCTTTCTGCCAAGGACCAAGCTCATGCCGCCTCTTCTCGCGACCGTCGCTGACGACGAACCTTCCGTTACCGCCTGCTTTTCAGTTCATGCGCACGCCGAGCCCGGCGTGATGCCGCGCGTCCTGGAGCTATTCGCCAAACGCGGTCTGGTCCCTTCCGCCTGGCACAGCACCGTCTGCGGAACCGATCAGGCCGAGCTGACGATCGACATTCAAATGCGCGGGCTAGGGCGCGATCTGATGGACTATATCGCCGCCTGTCTGCGCCAGGTCGCCTATGTCGAGGTCGTGCTGACCTCGGAGAGGCTCGGCGCACCCAGCTGATCGGAGCTCTGCGCTGTCATGTCGTTCCGCGACCATATCGTCTCCTGCAACAACTACGATCCCGGGCGCGTGGTGCCGCTTTTTGCCGGAGAGGACCGCGTAGGGCTGCTGCGGCGTGACAATGCCGCAGCGCTGCGGCGGTTTCCCGATGTCTTCGCGGTCGCCGACGACCGGGTGAGCCTTGTCGAGCGCGGCGATGTTGCGGCGGTCAGCCGCGCCGTCGACGCCGTGGTCGATGCGCTGGTCGTCGAAAAGCGGATCCCGAAATCGCGCAACGAGACCTTTGACGTCGCGCCGCGCTGGGGTGCCCCAGTGCTGTTCCGTCTCGACCGGGGCGCCGTGCCGTTCTTCGGAACACGCGCCTACGGCGTCCACCTCAACGGTTATCTTTGGAAGGCGGGCACCCTCCATTTGTGGGTCGGCCGGCGCGCTCCCGATAAGCGGGTCGCGCCCGGCAAGCTCGACAACCTCGTCGCCGGCGGCATCGGCAACGGGCACGGGCTCGAGGAGACCTTGCTGAAAGAGGGTGAAGAAGAAGCCTCGCTCGCGCAGAGCCTCACCAGCCATGCGGTTCCGGCCGGTGCCGTCTCCTATCGCATGGAAAACGAGCTCGGCATCCGCGATGACGTGCTGTTCGTTTTCGATCTCGAAATCCCGGCCGATTTCATACCGAAAAACCAGGACGGCGAAATCGTTCACTTCGAGCTGATGCCGGCCTCGGCCGTCCTCGACCGCGTCCGCACGAGCGAGGACTTCAAGTTCAACGTCAATCTGGTGATCCTCGACTTTGCGCTGCGCCACGGGCTGCTGCGGCCGGACCATCCGGAATATCTCGACGTCGCCACGGGCCTCCACCGCCCGCTGGACTAAACCCGCCCCTCACCCTAGCCCTCTCCCCGCAAGCGGGGCGAGGGAATCACCTCCACCCCCTCGCCCCGCTTGCGGGGCGGTGAGGGGCAGCCTCGGCCAAAGCGATAATCTCTGCCTGGGTCATCCCCTGTTGCCGCATTAACCGGATCGTCGGCGCACCCTCACGCTTCGCGAGGCGGCGGCCGGCAGCGTCGGTCAACAGCGGGTGATGGCGGTAGCGCGGGGTCGGCAAGCCGAGCAGCGCTTGCAGAACCCGATGGATATGCGTCGCCGTCGCGAGATCCTCGCCGCGGGTCACCAGGGTTACGCCTTGGATTGCGTCGTCGACCGTGACCGCGAGGTGATAGCTCGCCGGGAACTCCTTGCGGGCGAGCACTACATCCCCAAGCAGCGCCGGGTCGGCTTGCCGAGTGCACTCTCCTTCGATCCAGTCGAGTGGGCCGGTCAGCGCGAGCGCGCGTGCCAAATCGAGCCGCCATGCATAATCGGTCCCCGAACGCAGCTTTGCGGCGACCTCTTCGGCGCCGCGCCTGCGGCAGGTGCCGGGATAAGCCGGTCCGGCATCGCCATGCGGCGCGCCGCCGGCGCGCGCGACCTCGGCCTGGATCTCGCGCCGCGTGCAAAAGCAGGGGTAGAGCACACCTAACGCATCGAGCTTGTCGAGCGCGCGCCGGTAGTCGCCGAAATGCTCCGACTGCTTGCGCACCGGCCCGTCCCAGTCGACGCCGAGCCAGGCGAGGTCCTCGAGAATTGCTGCGGCATACTCGTCGCGGCAGCGGGTCCGGTCGATATCCTCGAGCCGAAGCAGAAAACGGCCCCCGCGATGCCGCGCCGCGCGCCATCCCTCGAGCGCCGAGCGGACGTGACCGAGATGCAGATACCCGGTCGGGCTTGGCGCAAAGCGTGTCACCGTCGGGCCGCAATCCGCCGCTGCGGGTGACATTTGGGTCCGCTCTGGGCTAGGTTGCCGGGTCGTGCCTGTCATTCGAAGGATCGCGTCGATGATGCCTCGCCTGTCCGGACCGTCGCGCCCGCCCGCCTCGGGCGGCAAGCCGCGCCGTCTGGTCATCCTGCTGCATGGGCTGGGCGCGGACGGCAACGACCTGATCGGGCTTGTACCCTATTGGGCAAGGCTACTGCCCGACGCCGAATTTCTTTCGCCGAATGCCCCGTTCCCTTGCGACATGGCGCCCTACGGCTATCAATGGTTCAGCTCGCAAGACCGCAGCCCGGAGGCGGTATTGGGCGGGGTTCGGGCGGCGGCGCCGATCCTCGACGCGTTCATCGACGAGGCACTGGAAGAACGGGGCCTCGGCAGCAGCGACCTGGCGCTGGTCGGGTTCTCGCAGGGCACGATGATGTCGCTGTTCGTCGGCCTGCGCCGCGCCGAGCCGGTCGCCGGCATCGTCGGCTTTTCGGGGCGGCTGCTCGCCCCGGAATTGCTGGCCAGCGAGGTGCGCTCGCGCCCGCCCATCCTGTTGATTCACGGCACCGAAGACCCGGTCGTCCCACACAGCTCGCTGGCCGCGGCAGAAAACGAGCTCAAAGCGGCCGGCGTGCCGGTAGAGACGGTATCCTCGGTCGGCATCGGCCACTCGATCGACGACCAAGGCTTGCGGCGCGGCGGCCAGTTTCTCAAAAACGTGCTCAGCGGGACGACGCCTTGACCACGCCATCGCCGGAGAGGAGGGGTTCGAGGACACCGAGGATCTTGGGTGAGTCCCATTCCGCCGCGCCTTCGACGCGGCCGAGCACCTTGCCTTCGCGGTCGATCAGAAAGCTGGTCGGCAAGCCCCGTGCGCCGAAGGCGTGCCCGACCTCGCTCTTGGGATCGATATAGATCTTGACCGATTTGAGCCCGAGTTTGGCGATGAAAGGCTCGACTGCCTTGTTGCCGCCGCGGTCTTCGGATACCGCAAGCACCGCGATCCGCTCGCCGAGCCGCGACTGCAGCCGCTCCAGCGAGGGCATCTCGCGCAGGCACGGCTCGCACCAGGTGGCCCAGAGGTTGACTAGAACAAGCTTGCCTCTCAGCGCCGAGAGTTCAAGGGTGTGGCCGTCGCTGTCGGTAAGCGAGATTGTGGGAGCCGCGAACGGTTGCGAGGAGGGAACGAACTCGCCCAGCTTGGTTCGGTCGGGGATGTCCGCGTCGCCCGCGTCCGTCGCGGCGGGCGCAGGTGCGGCGAGCAGGAACATCAAAGCGGCAGCGACAGTCCATTTCATCGTTTCGTCCTCTCGGGAGGCCGGCCCATGACCGGCGCGAACAAACCGGCCAATTCGCAATGGGGCGGCCGCTTTACCGGCGGTCCGGCCGAGATCATGCGGCGCATCAATGCCTCGATCGATTACGACAAGCGCCTCTATGCCGAAGACATCGCCGGCTCCAAGGCGCATTGCGCGATGCTCGTCGCGCAGAACATTCTGTCGCCCCAAGATGGCGCGGCGATCACCGCCGGTCTAGACCAGATCAGGTCGGAAATTGAAAGCGGCAGCTTTGTGTTCAGCGCCGAAAACGAAGACATTCACATGAACATCGAGGCGCGCCTCGCTGAGCTGATCGGGCCGGTGGCGGGGCGCCTTCATACCGCGCGGTCGCGCAATGACCAGGTCGCAACCGATCTGCGGTTGTGGCTGCGCGATGCGATCGACCGCCTCGATCTCGAAATGCGCGGCTTGCAGCGGGCCTTGATCGACCGCGCCGACGCCGAGGCCGGCACGGTGATGCCGGGTTACACGCATCTGCAGATCGCCCAGCCGGTCACGCTGGGTCATCACCTATTGGCCTATGTCGAGATGCTCGGGCGGGATCGCGGCCGGCTCGCCGATTGCCGGCGTCGGCTCAACGAGAGCCCGCTCGGCGCCGCGGCGCTCGCCGGAACCTCCTTTCCGATCGACCGTTTCGCTAGCGCCGCCGCGCTCGGCTTCGACCGGCCCGCGGCAAATTCGCTCGACGCGGTGTCCGACCGGGACTTTGCGATCGAGTTTCTCGCCGCGGCGGCGATCACTGTGATGCATCTGTCCCGCTTCGCCGAGGAGATCGTGACGTGGTGCAGCAGCGAATTCGGTTTCATCAGGCTCAGCGATGCGTTCACCACCGGTAGCTCGATCATGCCGCAAAAGCGCAACCCCGATGCGGCCGAACTGGTGCGCGCCAAGACGGGCCGGCTGAACGGGGCTCTCGTCGCATTGCTGACGGTGATGAAAGGCCTGCCGCTCGCCTACGGCAAGGATATGCAGGAGGACAAAGTCCCGGTTTTCGAGGCTGTCGATGCGCTCGAGCTCTGCCTCGCGGCGGCGGCCGGCATGGTGCGCGATATGCAGCCTTGCCGCGAGCGCCTGCGCGACGCCGCCGGGCAGGGCTTTGCGACGGCGACCGATCTGGCCGACTGGCTGGTGCGCGTCGCCGGCCTCCCTTTCCGCCGCGCCCATCATGCGACAGGAAGTATCGTCAGGCGCGCGGAAGCGCTGGGCTGCACGCTCGCCGAGCTGCCGCTCGCCGAATTGCAGGGTGTCGAGCCGGCGCTCACCGACGCAGTCTATGACGTGCTCGACCCCACTCGGTCGGTGGCGAGCCGAACCAGCTTTGGCGGCACCGCTCCGGAGCGGGTCCGCGCCGCCGCGGCCGAGGCGCGAAAGCGATTCTTGGAATGAACCTCGCGCGCCCCTCACCCCGACCCTCTCCCCGCAAGCGGGGCGAGGGAGCAAGGTGGCAAATCCCCTCGCCCCGCTTGCGGGGAGTGGGAGGGGCCCGCGTCAGTGGGAGGGTGAGGGGCGGTCGCGCGCTACGTTTCGGCACGTTCCTGATTCTGGCCTTATCGGTGGCGCTGGCGGGGTGCGGCAAGCGGGCTGCGCCCACTGCGCCGCCCGACGAACCCGACACCTTTCCGCGGCCGTATCCGAGTGAATGACATTTTCCACTATCGCGGCGGCGAGCTCTACGCCGAAGAGCTGCCGGTGGCGCACATCGCGGCGGCCGTAGGCACCCCCTTCTACCTCTATTCGGCTGCCGGGTTCACCGCGCAATACCGCCGGTTTGCCGACGCGTTCTTACCGGAGCGACCACTGATCTGCTATGCCGTCAAGGCAAACTCGAACCTCGCCGTGCTCCGGCTTCTTGCGGGCCTTGGTGCGGGTGCCGACGTCGTCTCCGAGGGCGAGCTGCGCCGCGCGCTCGCCGCCGGCGTGCCGCCCGAGCGGATCATCTTCTCCGGGGTCGGCAAAACGGCGGCCGAGATGGGGATGGCGCTCGATGCGGGCATCCATCAGATCAATGTCGAGTCGGTGCCGGAGCTGCGCCGCCTGAGCGAAGTCGCCAGCGCGCGGGGCCGCATCGCGCGCATCGCGATCCGGGTAAACCCGGATGTAGACGCCCATACCCACGCCAAAATCTCGACCGGCCGGAAAGAGAACAAATTCGGCGTCGAAATCGACGAGGCGGTTCCCGCATACCAGCTCGCCGGCGAGCTTCCCGGCATCGAGCCGGTCGGCCTTGCAGTGCATATCGGCTCGCAGCTGACCGATCTCGAGCCGTATCGCCGCGCCTTCGAGCGGGTCGCCGAACTCGTCCTCGAACTGCGCGCCCTCGGTCTTTCCGTCGCGCGTATGGATCTCGGCGGCGGGATCGGCGTCCGCTACCATGCCGAGCGCCCGCTGGAGCCGTTGAGCTATGCGAACCTGGTGGGCGACATTTTCGGCTCGCTCGGGCTCACTCTGGCGTTCGAGCCGGGTCGGTTGCTTACGGCGCGCGCCGGGCTGCTCGTCTCGCAGGTGCTCTATGTCAAGGAGGGCGGCACCAGGCGTTTCGTTATCGTGGACGCGGCGATGAACGATTTGATCCGCCCCGCGCTCTACGATGCGTGGCACGACATCGTCCCCGTTCGCCTACCCGGTCCCGGCGCTTCGCTCGCGCCCGCGGACGTTGTCGGGCCGGTGTGCGAAACCGGCGACACCTTTGCAATCGACCGCGCGCTCCCGCCGTTTGCCGAAGGCGACCTCCTTGCCTTCACTGCAGCGGGAGCCTATGGGGCAGTCATGAGCACGACTTACAACAGCCGGCTGCTGGTACCCGAGGTGATGG
>VAZT01000721.1 GCA_005884825.1 Alphaproteobacteria bacterium | reverse complement strand
GCGGAAGACAGCAAACGGACAGTGGAATTGCCGTTGTTACTGCGCCCCGTCGCGGCACTCCGACCCAGGATTTCCGCGGCGGAGCGAAGCCGATCGCTCTACTTTCGCTGCAAAAAACAGCAAAAACAGCGAGGGGCGACGGATGCGTCGTCGGGCACCGTCTGACGGTCGGGGTCGTTTGCCAGGCTGGTGTTGTTGATCTGGCGACGCTATACTCAACCGTGCCTTGCAATAGGTAGGGGTATGGTCGCTAAGGTGCGGACCGTTGCGTTTCACGGGGTCGAGGTCATCGAGGTCGAGACCCAGGTGACGATCGGCTCCGGGTTGCCGGCCTTTACCGTCGTCGGATTGCCGGACAAGGCGGTCGCCGAGTCGCGCGAACGGGTCCGCGCGGCGCTCGCCTCGCTGGGCCTCGGGCTGCCGCCGCGGCGGATCACCGTCAACCTCGCCCCCGCCGATGTGCTCAAGGAGGGCAGCCATTTCGACCTGCCGATCGCGCTTGCTCTGCTGGCGGCGATGGACGCACTGCCGGCTGATGAGCTCGGCGGGTACATGGCGCTCGGCGAGGTGGCGCTCGACGGCTCGTTGACGAGCGTTGCCGGCGTGCTGCTCGCGGCATTGGCGGCGGCGAGCCGCGGCAGCGGCGTCATCTGCCCGGCCGAATGCGGCGGCGAGGCGGCCCGGGCGGGCGAAGTGGAGGTGATCGCGGCACCGAGCCTCCTCGCGATCGTCAATCATTTCAAGGGGACCCAGCTGTTGCCGCCGCCCGAGCCGGCCCGGCATCCTGCCGCCGCTCGAACCGGCCGAGGCGCTGGAGCTCGGCATGATCCAGTCGGTAGCGGGCGGGCTGCGCAGCGGCGGGTTGTCGCGCGAGCGGCCGTTCCGTGACCCGCATCATTCGGCCTCGCTCGCGGCACTGGTCGGCGGCGGGCCGCGCCCCCGGCCGGGCGAGATTTCGCTCGCGCATCAAGGGGTCCTCTTCCTGGATGAACTCGCCGAGTTCAACCGCGCCGCGCTCGAAGCGCTCCGCCAGCCGCTCGAGACCGGCCGCGTCAGCATCGCGCGCGCTCAGGGGCACGTCACCTATCCGGCGCGCTTTCAGCTAGTCGCGGCGATGAACCCGTGCCGCTGCGGCCATTTTGCCGAACTCGCCTGCGGGCGGGCGCCGCGCTGCGCGGAAGACTACCAGGGCCGGCTGTCGGGCCCGTTGCTCGACCGCATCGACCTGCACATCGACGTCCGGGCGGTGGCGCCGGCGGATCTGGCGCTGCCGCCCGCCGCCGAGGGCAGCGCGGCGGTCGCCGGCCGGGTCGCGACGGCCCGTGCCCGGCAGGCCCAGCGCTATGCTGGGCTGCCCGTCGAGCGCGGCATCCGCACCAATGCCGAGGCGGACGGGGCATTGCTGGACGAAATCGCGAGCCCCGACGCCGCCGGCCGCGCGCTGCTCGCCCGGGCGGCCGAGCGGCTGCGCCTCTCGGCGCGCGGCTACCACCGGGTGATGCGCGTCGCCCGCACCCTGGCGGACCTCGAAGGCGCGCCTGTCGTCGGTCGCCGTCACATCGCGGAGGCGCTGAGCTACCGCCGGATGAAGGTGCTGCCGGAAGGGGAGGCCCTGCGAGCCTGACCCCGCGACAATTTGCATCGGTTCCACGCGTTTTTGCATGCCGATTATGCGCTGCGGCGCGGAACGGAGGCCTGTTACGATCCGTTACCCTCGTGAATCGGAGAGAGACCGAACGTTATTGAACACCAGCGGACTTGATCAATTGTGACACGGTGCAAGACCATGCAGTTGGAGAGTGAGTTGCCTTCGCCGTCAATTCTCTGTTGTGGCGTTCCCCAGGTGGCGGAAGCCGACACGGTCGGGGAACAGCTCCTGGACTTTCTCGATGGCAGAACGGATGGGGAAGAGCTTCTCCATGCACTCTACGACCATGTTCTCGGTGAACCGGTCCCGGAACGGATGCAGGCGCTCTTCAGCGCCGGCTCGGCCGACTAACTCACGCGTTTCAGCCAGTCCTAAGGCTGGTCGGGGACGAGCGGCGGCGGGCCGCCCCCGACTTCGTCCCAAATCCTGATCCGGTGCGTCGGCTCGCGGATGAAGGCGAGGCTGACGACGACACCGATCGCCGAGACCGCCATCGGATAGAAGAGCGCACCGAGCGCAATCCCGGTCGCCTGCGCGATCGCAGTGCCGATGAACGGCACCCCGCCGCCAAACCAGCCATTGCCGATATGATACGGCATCGACATCGAGCTGTAGCGAATCCGCGCCGGGAAGAGCTCAACGAGGAACGCGGCAATCGGCCCGTACACCATCGTGACGAGAATCACCAGGTAGAGCACGAGAATCGTCAGCACCAGCGGATTGTCCTTAAAGGTGCCGAACCAGGTAAAGACCGGCCAATAAGTGATCACCGCGAGCGCGAATCCCGCCGTCATGATGTTGCGGCGACCAATGTGGTCGGACAACCAGCCAAAAAAGATAAAGCCGAGCGACCCGATCGTCAGCGCCACCATCATGATGATGTAAACGGTGACGTAGTTCAGCTTCAGAACCGCGGTCAGATAGATCAACGCGTAAAACTGGCCAGTGTACCAGACAACGCCCTCGGGCGCGGTTGCACCGAATAGCGCGATCGCCATCAGGCCCCAGTTGCGACCGCTGGTGTAGGTGTCCTTGATCGGG
>VAZT01000235.1 GCA_005884825.1 Alphaproteobacteria bacterium | reverse complement strand
CCGGTTCGACATCGAGGGCCGGGGCGATCAGTTCGAAGCCCTCGGGGATCCGGACAGATCCGCGATGAGCGCCGAACAACAAGCCGGCCCGGGAATCCTCGTCCAGCAGACGCCGCATCGCCAGAGCGACCGCCTCGGTCTTGTTGCCGCGCCGGCCAGCTTCTTGGCCGCTTTTTCGATCAGCGCGATGACATCCGGTCGGGTGATGGTTACGACATTCGGCATATATGTCTCGCCAGTTTCATTGGTGACGTGAAGAACACCCGGGAGGATTGCAAGCCGGCTCCCAAGCGAGGCGATGACGGTTTTCTTACAAAGCGGAATATCGCATGCTCGCAGTCGGCCTCGGAGGAGGATCGCATGCGCGCCCAACGACTGACGACGATCATCTTCATCGGGATGCTGCTCGGCATCGGGGTCGGCTATGCCTGCCACCAGTTGTGGCCGGATCCGCAGACCGCGAAGACGGTCGCCGGTTACATCTCGTTGTTCACCGATGTCTTCCTGCGCCTGATCAAGATGATCATCGCGCCCCTTGTCTTCACGACCCTGGTGGTCGGCGTGGCGCATATGGGCGACACCAAGGCGGTCGGGCGGATCGGCGGGAAGGCGATGCTGTGGTTCGTCAGCGCCTCGCTGGTCTCGCTGCTGCTTGGCCTCATCATGGTCAACATCCTGCGGCCGGGTGACAACCTCAACCTGCCGCTCCCGGATCCCGGTGCTTCGACCAATCTCAACGCCGCCTCGCTGTCATTGAAGGATTTCGTGACGCACCTCGTACCCAAAAGCGGTGTCGAGGCGATGGCGAACAACGAAATTCTGCAAATCGTCGTCTTCTCGTTGTTCTTTGGCGTCGCTGCCGCCTCGCTCGGTGAGCGGGCAGCCGGCGTCATCAAGATTATCGACGAGGCCTCGCAGATTATCTTGAAGATAACTGGGTACATCATGGGATTGGCGCCGATCGCGGTGTTCGCGGCAATGGCGGCGACCGTAACGACTCCGGGCGTCGGCATCTTGGTGACCTACGGTAAATACCTGGTCGAGTTTTATCTGAGCCTCGGCGTGTTGTGGCTCGTGCTGATCGGTGCCGGGCTATTATTTCTCGGCCGCAATATGTTTCGGCTGATTTCGCTGATCCGCGAGCCCTTCCTGCTGGGCTTCAGCACGGCGAGCAGCGAGGCTGCGTATCCGGTGACGATGGCGCAGCTCGAAAAACTGCCGGTCAGCAAAAAGATCATCAGTTTCGTGTTGCCGATGGGGTACTCCTTCAACCTCGACGGCTCGATGATGTACTGCACCTTTGCAGTAATTTTCATCTCCCAGGCCTACAACCTCCCGCTGTCGATCCCGCAGCAGGTCACGATGCTGCTGGTTCTGATGCTGACCAGCAAAGGCATGGCCGGAGTGCCGCGCGCCTCGCTCGTCGTCATCGCCGCCACTCTGGTGACCTTCAACCTTCCGGAAGCGGGCCTGCTGTTGATCATCGGCATCGACCAGTTCCTCGACATGGGCCGCACCGCGACCAATGTGATCGGGAACAGTCTGGCAACCGCTGTCATCGGCCGCTGGGAGGGGGAGACAGCGGAGACGCTCGGCGTGCCGGCGGAGGCGCAAGCGGCTTGATGCTGCGCTTCCTGCTCGCCGTCGGGCTGATCGCGCCCCTGCTTGCGACGTGTGGCGCACGTGCCCAAGAGCTGACCGGAACTTTAAAGAAGATCAAGGACAGCAAGACCGTGAGCCTCGGGTATCGCGAGAGTTCGATCCCGTTCTCCTATGTCAATAAGGTTGGGGAGCCGATCGGCTATTCGATCGACCTGTGCAACGCGATCGTCGATGAGGTCTCGAGGGAACTCGAAGGGGTCGAGATTGCGGTCAAGTATAAGAAAGTCATCGCAGAGACCCGCATCCCCGCCGTGAAATCAGGCGAGGTCGATCTCGAATGCGGCTCGACGACAGCCAACTTCGAGCGCAAGAAGGAGGTCGCCTTCTCGCCGATCTTCTTCGTCGCCGGCACCAAGCTTCTGGTGCCGCGCTCCTCTGGCATAAGCTCCTACCGCGATCTGCGCGACAAGACGGTCGTCGTGACCGCCGGCACGACCAACGAGGCCGCGGTGCGGGCGATCTCGGATAAACAGCATCTCGGCATCAAGCTTCTGGTCGCCAATGACCACGCCGAATCGTTCGCCATGCTGAAGGAAGGCAAAGCCGACGCCTTCGCCACGGACGACGTGCTGCTCTACGGCCTGCTGGCGACAGCCAGACTGGGCGACCAATACCATGTCGTCGGCGAATACCTGTCCTACGACCCGTATGGGCTGATGTACCGGAAGGACGATCCCGATTTCGCCGCTATCGTCGACCGCACCTTCAGCCGCCTTGCCCAGAGCCGCGAGCTGGTGCAGCTCTACAACAAATGGTTCCAGCAGCGCCTGCCGACCGGCGAGACCCTCGACCTGCCGATGAGCCCGCAGTTGGAGGAAATCTTCCGCGTCGAGGGTGTGCCCGATTGAGCCGCTCAGTGCTTGACGGAGGAATAGGGCAAGATCGGCTCCCCGGCTTTGTACTCATCCGGCCACAGCACGACTTCGCCCTTGCCGTCGCGGAAGTCATCGACTCTGGTGCCCGCGATACCCTGGAATTGGATCGTCAGGACGCGTGCTTTTTTCCATTCGCCCTTCTCGCCAAAGGCGACGTCGCCCACCACAGTCTTGAAGCTATGGGAGCGGATGTAATCGGCAATCTTGTCCTGGTCGAGGCTCTTGGTCTGCTCGACAGCTTCCCCCAGTACCTGCAAGTCGGCATAGGCCCAAGGCGCGAGATAATAGCCGAGCGGGTCGACACCCTTGCCCGCCGCCTGCTTTTGATAACGCTCCAAAAACTCCATCACACCGGGGAACCGCAGTTTCGGCGCGGGCAGCCACCAGTCGAAGGTAATGATGCCATTGAGCATTGGACCAAGCGATGTCTTGAGCGACGTGCTCTGCGGCCCGGTCATCGTGCCGCAGCATATCTTGGTGTTGAGCCCGATCTCGTGCATCGCACGGATCAAGCCGACGCTGTCGGGCGGATAGGACGCGAAATAAACGATGTCGGGGCTTGCTGCCTGGATGGCGCGAATGATGGGGCTGAAGTCGGTCGTGGTTGGCGGGTAGGTCTTGTCGTAGACGACATTGAGACCGGCCTTCTTGATGTTGACCCGGGCCCCGTCGGCGGTATTGCGCGTCGCCTCGCCGTCATCGACCGCCAATGCGATCGTTTTTAGGCCGAGCTTCTCCTTATTGGCCTTCACGATCTCGAAAAAGCCCTCGGAAATCGCTGCTCGCGGATCTGGTCCCACCGGCAGCATCGAGAAGTATCTCGGGTAATGAAACTCCTCGTTGACGTCCATTGCGAATAGACCCATGAACGTCTTGTTGTGCTGGATCACGACCGGCAATGCCGGGGCCGTGACATTGGTGCCGTAAGCCGAGACGACGAGGTCGACCTTATCGACATCGAGCAACTTTGTGTAGATGCCGGGCACCAAAGACGGGTTGGTCTGATCGTCGTAATAGACGAGCTTGACCGGGCGGCCGAGGAGCCCGCCCTTTTGATTGGTGTCCTCGGCCCAGATCTGCATCGCCAAGAGCCCCGAGGTGCCATTGACCGCGAGCCCGCCGGTCAGCGGCATGCTGAACCCGATCGTAACCGGCGGCCCCGACTGCGCCTCGGCCAGAACCGTGCTAAAACTAGCCACCAAAATCGCGACTGCCGACGCAACTGAGCGCGCTACGTTTCCAGGCATGATTCCTCCCGACTGCAGGCGCATTGGCTTCTGACCGGAATAAAGCTTTTGTATGATCGACCTTCGCCCCCAATTTCTCATCTGGGAACTCACGCCCGGAATGGCGCGATCTGGAACTTCTAGAAAGCGGCGGAAATTCTGCTTTCGCTGGTATCGAAAGCGCAGAACCCGTCCACCTGGACGATGAGACACGCATACCCGTTCGAGAGGGCAAGGCACAAGCCAGCCGTGGCGAATTCGTGCCTGACGAAGAGATGGCAGAGTTCTTCAAGCGTCATAGGGAATGAAGGTCCGGTATACGCTTAGAGCGCGTGCTGACCTTGAAGAGATTTATGAATATCTCGAAAATCAACAACCCACAGCGGCACAACGCTTGAAATCGGCCTAACACCGGGGCGCTCGTTCACCGCGGCAGCAGGCTCGTGCCCATTAGGAACTCGTCTATTGCGCGGGCGCATTGGCGGCCTTCGCGGATCGCCCAGACGACGAGCGACTGGCCGCGCCGCATATCACCGGCCGCGAATACTTTGGGGACCGAGGTGCGGTAGCCGACGGTATTGGCGCGGACATTGCCTCGCGGGTCGAGCTCGACACCAGATTGCTCGATCATCCCGGGTCGGCGGGGGCCGAGGAACCCCATTGCCAGTAGCACGAGATCGGCCCTCAGCGTGAAGGTGCTGTACGGAATTTCCTCCATGACGAAGCGGCCATCCGGATTCTTCTGCCACTCGACGCGGACGCATTCGAGCGCCGTGACACGGCCGTCTTCGCCGAGCGCCCTTTTCGTCAATACTGCCCAATCGCGCTCGCAGCCTTCTTCCTGCGAGGAGGAGGTGCGCAGTTTCATCGGCCAGTCGGGCCAGGTCAGCGCCTTGTTCTCGCGCTCTGGCGGCTTCGGCAGAATTTCCAGCTGGGTTATCGAAGCCGCCCCCTGCCGCACCGAGGTGCCGATGCAGTCGGAGCCGGTATCGCCGCCGCCGATTACGACGACGTGCTTGCCGTTGGCGGTGATCGTGCCCTGCGGCGCGGCGCGCTCCTCGCTATCGCCGGCACAGCGCTTGTTCTGCTGCGGCAAAAAATCCATCGCGAAATGAATGCCGTCGAGCTCGCGGCCGGGCACTTCGAGATCGCGCGGGTGCTCGGCGCCTCCAGTCATAGCAACGGCGTCGAACTCGTCGAGCAGCGCTGCCGTCGGCGTATCGACGCCGACCTCGGTCTCGGTTCGGAAACTGACGCCCTCCGCCGTCATCTGCGTCACGCGCCGGTCGATCAGCCATTTCTCCATCTTGAAATCGGGGATGCCGTAACGCAGCAGGCCGCCGATGCGGTCAGCCTTTTCGAACACCGTCACCGAGTGCCCGGCGCGCGCCAATTGCTGCGCGCAGGCGAGCCCCGCCGGACCCGAACCGACGACGGCGACGCGTTTGCCGGTGCGCCGCGCCGGCGCAACCGGCTCGATCCACCCCTCCCGCCAGCCGCGGTCGACGATCGCGCATTCGATCGTCTTTATCGTGACGGGGTTGTCGTCGATGTTCAGCGTGCACGCCGCTTCGCACGGCGCCGGGCAGATCCGGCCAGTGAATTCCGGGAAATTGTTGGTCGCGTGCAATGTCTTCAGCGCCGCGCGCCACTGGTCGCGGTAGACGAGGTTGTTCCAGTCCGGGATCAGGTTGTTGACCGGGCAACCCTCGTGGCAGAACGGGATACCGCAATCCATGCAGCGCGCCGCCTGCTTGCGGTTCTCGGCATCGGGCAGCGGCTTGACGAATTCCTTCCAGCTGCGGCTGCGGCTCTCCGGTTTCTCGTAGGGCCGATCGCGGCGTTCGATCTCGAGAAAGCCGGTCGGCTTACCCATGGAGGTAAGCCCCGAATGCGTCGATCATTCGGCGGCCTCGATGCGGGCGGATTGGCGCTCGGCCTGCAATTCGAGGAGAGCACGCCGGTAGTCCTTCGGCGTGATCTTGACGAATGACGCGAGCGTGGTGTCCCAACCTTCGAGGAGGGCGCGCGCCCGCGCACTGCCGGTGAACAGGTGATGGCGCTCGAGCAGGATGCGCAGCCGCGCAGCGTCGAAGCGCAGCGGGTCGCCCATGCCGTTGTCATGAACGCTCGGCGCGCGCTGCCGCGGCCGGTCGTCAGGGTCGGCATCATCGTCGGGCTCGGCCGGGGCGATCGGCTCGAGGTCGACCTCGCTCTGATTGCAGAGGCTCGCGAAGCGGCCTTTCGGGTCCCAGACGTAAGCAATGCCGCCCGACATCCCGGCGGCAAAGTTGCGCCCGGTATCGCCGATCACGACGACGATGCCGCCGGTCATGTATTCGCAGCCATGATCGCCCGTGCCCTCTACGACGGCGGCGACGCCCGAATTGCGCACTGCAAAGCGTTCGCCGGCGACACCCTCGAAATAAGCTTCGCCGGCGATTGCGCCGTACAGCACGGTGTTGCCGATGATGATATTCTCGGTTGGTTCGCGGCTCGCCTCCGGCGGCTGGCGCACGATAAGGCGGCCGCCCGATAGGCCCTTGCCGGTATAGTCGTTGGCGTCGCCGTAGAGCTCCAACGTCACGCCGTGCGCAAGGAAGGCGCCAAAGCTCTGCCCGGCATTGCCGCGGAAGGTCGCCCAGATCGTGTCCTGCGGCAGACCGGCATGGCCATAGCGGCGCGCGACCTCGCCCGACAGCATCGCGCCGACCGTGCGATGGACATTGCGGATTGGCCGCTCGATGCGCACTGGTTGACGCTCCTCGAGCGCCGGCCGAGCCTGTGCGATCAGCTCGTTGTCAAGCGCCTTGTCGAGATGGTGTTCCTGCCGCTCGCAATTGTAGACTGCGACCCCGGGCTTCGCCGGCTCCTGGTACAGGAGACGCGAGAGGTCTATCCCTTTCGCCTTCCAATGATCGATCGCGCGCACCATGTCGAGCCTGTCGACGCGGCCGACCATCTCGTCAAAGGTGCGGAACCCGAGCTTTGCCATCAGCTCGCGCACTTCGTCGGCGACAAAGAAGAAATAATTGATGACGTGCTCGGGCTCGCCGGTGAAGCGCTTGCGCAGTACCGGGTCTTGCGTCGCAATGCCGACCGGGCAGGTGTTGAGATGACACTTGCGCATCATGATGCAGCCGGCGGCGATCAACGGCGCAGTCGCAAAGCCGAACTCGTCGGCGCCCAGCATGGCCCCGACCACGACATCGCGCCCCGTCCTGAGCCCGCCATCGACCTGCACCGCAATGCGGCCGCGCAGTCCATTGCGCACCAATGTCTGCTGCGTCTCGGCGAGGCCGATCTCCCAGGGCGAGCCGGCATGGGTCAGCGAGGTGAGCGGGCTCGCGCCCGTGCCGCCCTCGAACCCGGCGATCGTGACGTGGTCGGAGCGGGCCTTGCTGACCCCGGCAGCCACGGTGCCGACCCCGACCTCGGAGACGAGTTTGACCGAAATGCGCGCCCGTGGATTGGCATTCTTCAGATCATGGATCAGCTGCGCCAGATCCTCGATCGAATAGATGTCGTGATGCGGCGGGGGTGAGATGAGGCCCACTCCCGGGGTCGAGTAGCGCACACCGGCGATGACCTTATCGACCTTGCGGCCGGGCAACTGGCCGCCCTCGCCGGGCTTGGCACCCTGCGCCATCTTGATCTGCAGATCGTCGGCATTGACCAGGTATTCGGTCGTGACGCCGAAGCGGCCCGAGGCCACCTGCTTGATCGCCGAGCGCATCGAGTCGCCATTGGGCAATGGCTTGAAGCGCTGCGCCTCCTCCCCACCCTCGCCGGTATTGGACTTGCCGCCGATGCGGT
>VAZT01000728.1 GCA_005884825.1 Alphaproteobacteria bacterium | reverse complement strand
CGCCAATTACGAGCACAAGGGCCATCGCTTTGTCGATGTCGATGTTCTGGTTTTGGCCGATGAAGCGCCTGTCGCGCATGTCGCACATCTGGCGATTTATCAGCCGCGGCAAGTCGTTGGCCCATGAATTCGCTCGATTGGTGGTAAAGCATCAATCAAGCGTCTCGGTGGATAATGGACTGATCGCCTGCATTCCTAGGATCGGGTGAGATTTCCTGTCTCCCTCCTGGTGTTATCTCGGGAGTAACCAGCAGAGGAGGTATCCTCATGAGGTTTATTCTTGGAGCGATAATGGCCGCGGCGATCGCTGGAGTGGCGTTCGTGCAGCCGGCCGAAGCCCGCTGCTTCAGCAACGGGTTCGAGACGACCTGTGTGCACCATGGCCCGATGCTCGGTTATGGCTGGGGCGGGTATCGCCACCGGGACTTCGACCGGGGCTTTGACCGGCCGATCTACCGCGATTGGTACTAATTCCAGTCGCTGCTGAGGAATGGCGCCGCTGGGAGACCGGCGGCGCCATTTCTTTCTCCATCAACCAAACCTACCGACGAAACAGGCCTCGAATGATCACCGGTCACGCGCCGGAATTTTCCATTCGTCCGTCGCGTTTTTACATGCAGAACGTGAGAGATCACGAGGTGTAAGATGAAGTTCATCCTGAGCGCGTTGACCGCCGTCACCCTGCTGGCCGGGATCGCGGCGTCGCAGCCCGCCGAAGCCCGCTGCTTCTGGAACGGCTTTGGCTGGCAGTGCTACCACCACCACTACGGTCCTTGGGCGTGGCATCGCCATCATCATTGGGGTCCGTGGTGGGGCTACTAAGCCGACCCAGTTCTCCTAAGCCAATTTGGTTGTGACGCCGTCAGCTTGACGCTGACGGCGTCATCGTTTTTGGGAGCCGTTCAGCGCGACGCCTCTGCCGAGGGATGAAACAATTGCTGGCCGTTGATGCGGTAATCGCCGATCACCGCCTGCCCCTCGGATGACACAAGCCATTCGGCGAGGCGGTGCGCCGCCGCCAAGCGCGGCCCCGGATGCTTGTCCGGGTTCAGCTCTATGACATCGTAGCGGTTGATGAGCCGCGGATCGCCTTCGATCAAGATCGCGAGCAGCCCCTTGTTCTTGAAGCTGAGCCAGGTGCCGCGGTCGGACAGCGCGCCGCCATCCGCCACAGCCGCAATTCGAGGGCATGCGTGCCGCTGCGGTCGCCGCGCGAGACAAACGCCGCCTTCGCCTCGGCGATCTTGCTGAGCGCCGCAACGGCATCATGCCCGCCGGCGATATGCGCCGGATCGGCGGCGGGTCCGACGATGACAAAATCGTTCCAGGCGATCTGCCGGTGCCCCGTGCCATGCCCCTCCGCGATGAATTGCTCCTCGGCGTCGGGGTCATGCACGAGGACGAGATCGGCGTCGCCGCGCCGCGCCGTGTCGAGCGCCTGTCCGGTGCCCTGCGCCAGCACATGCACGTCAATCCCGGTCTCCCGCGCGAAGATCGGGAGGATCGCGCCGAGGAGCCCGGAATTGTCGAGCGAGGTCGTCGTCGCCAGCAGGATGGTGTTGGCCGGCATCTCGGCCGCGCTCGCATTCGGCAGCCATAGCAGTGCCCCGAGCAGCGCCAACAGCGACAGCCGGATATGTCTCATGCGCTCGACCGTCCGGCGAGCCCGAACGCGGCGGCGCTGATCATCACGGTGAGCCCGATCAGCACGAGCCCCAGTCCGAGCGCCAGCGGCAGGTCGCCCTTGCTGGTTTCCAGCACGATCGCCGTCGTCATCGTGCGGGTGTAGCCCGCGATGTTGCCGCCGATGACGAGGATCGCGCCGACCTCCGAGACGGTGCGGCCAAACCCCGCCAAGGCCGCGGTCAGCATCGACAGCCGGCCCATCGCGATCAGCGCGGGCACCGCGCGGAGCTTGTTTGCGCCCAAATCCATCAGCGCATCGCCATACCCGGCCCACAGATCCTCGGCCGCGCGATGCGCCAGCGCGGTCACGATCGGCAAGGCGAGGACGGCTTGCGCGAGCACCATCGCGCCGGGCGTGAACAACAACCCGAGAAAACCGAGCGGCCCCGAACCCGACAGCAACAGGTACAGCGCCAACCCGACCACTGCCGGCGGCAGGCCCAGCAACGCGTTCGCGGCAAGGATCAGGAAATGTCGCCCGGGAAAATACCAGATCGCCAGCGCCACCCCGAGCGGCAGGCCGAGGATTGCCGCCACCGCGGTCGCCGACAGGCTAACCGTCAGCGACAACGCGATGATTTGCCACAGCTCGCCGCTGGCGAGTGCCGCAGACAAGCTCGCGTAATCGTCCAAGGATGCGATACCGGGCACATTGGCGGGCCGCCCAGTCTCGCCCGCGCGCCGACGCCCGGCAAGCGGGCGCGGGAATTATGTCAAAGCCGGCCGTGCGTTAGCGCGTCGCCCGCACCGAGCGGGTTTCGAGCTCTATCGCCTCCGCTTCGAGGTCCTCGGCCGTCCGCAATCGGCCGTCCCAGATCGTCGGGTTGCCGCTCTGCTCGGCGAATTCCCGGTACCAGGCCGCCAGTTCGCGCAATTTCATCGGATCTTCCACGTCTCGCTCCTCGTCGCGTGACGCGGTTGGGGGCGCCGCGTGGCACGCTAGAGCAGAACCAGCAATATTCAGGCCAAGCGGCGGCGGTGCGCTGCAACACGGCGGGACCGCAAGCCGGCATAGAGCGCTTTGTACTGCCGCGCCGCGGCATCCCAGCTGAAATCCTGGGCCATCGCCTGCCGCATGACCCGCCGCCAGCTCGCGTGATCGGCATAAAGCGCCATCGCCCGCCGCGCCGCCTCGAGCAGCGCGGTCGGGCTCTCGGCGTCAAACACGAAACCGGTCGCGTTGCCTTCGGCCAAGGTGACGGCATTGGCGTCGACAACGGTATCGGCGAGCCCGCCGGTGCGCCGCACCAACGGCAGCGCGCCATAGCGCGGCGCATAAAGCTGGGTCAGCCCGCACGGCTCGA
>VAZT01000727.1 GCA_005884825.1 Alphaproteobacteria bacterium | reverse complement strand
TCTTCGCAATACCGCTGTCATTGGCATAGGCATTGACGGTGCGGGTCAACGCCGCGCGAAAGCCCGCGAGATGAGTCCCGCCGTCGCGCTGCGGGATGTTGTTCGTAAAACAGAACATCGTCTCGTGGTAGCTGTCGGTCCACTCCATCGCGACTTCGAGCATGATGCCGTCGCGCTCGCCGCGGATCACGATTGGCGGCGAATGCAATGCCTGCTTCGAGCGGTCGAGATAGCGGACAAAAGCTTCGAGACCGCCCTCGAAATGCAACGTGACGGTCTTCGGCTCGACACCGCGCAGATCGCTCAGCACCAACGTCACGCCGCTGTTCAGAAAGGCGAGCTCGCGCAGCCGGTGCTCCAGGGTCGTAAAGTCGAACTCCGTCTTGCTGAAGGTTTCCGTGCTCGGCAGGAAGGTGATCTCGGTGCCGGTGACCTGACCCTCGCGGGTCGAGCCCGCCGGCCAGGCCGGGGCCGGGCCTACCTCTGCGAGAGGCGCCTCGGGCACGCCGTCGCGGAACCGCATGAACCACTCTGACCCGCCGCGATAGACGCGCAAATCGAGCCGCGCGGAGAGGCCGTTGACGACCGAGACGCCGACGCCGTGCAGCCCGCCCGAGACCTTGTAGGCGTTCTGATTGAATTTTCCGCCGGCGTGCAGGTGGGTCATGATGACCTCGGCGGCAGACACTCCCTCCTCGTCGTGGATGCCGACCGGGATGCCGCGGCCGTTGTCGGTGACGGTGACGGTGCCATCGGCGTTCAAGGTCACGGTGACGGTGTCGCAATAGCCGGCGAGCGTTTCGTCAATCGCATTGTCGACGACCTCGTACACCATGTGATGCAGGCCGGACCCGTCATCCGTGTCGCCGATATACATCCCCGGCCGCTTGCGCACCGCATCGAGACCGCGCAAGACCTCGATCGATTGCTCGTTATAGACCGTATCCTCGCCATCGGCGCCGTTCCGACCCGGCATGGCAGCAGCATCGCTCGGCGGCAACCCGGTGCTCGCCGCGCGCTTGCCTGCTGTGGGGCCGAGGGGGTCGGATGCCGAAATGTTTGCCATGTCGTCCTAGTTCGTAGTTTCAGGGTTCAGAAGCTCTCGGCCAGCTGGCCATCGCGCACCGACAGGAACTGGGCGTCGTGCCGCAATGGCGCGAAGAGCGCCTCGTCGGTCCCTGTTAGCCAGGCCTGGCTGTCGAGCCGCAGCAGCGCATCGAACAATGCCGCACGCCGGCTCGCATCGAGATGCGCGGCGACTTCGTCAAGCAGCAGCAATGGCGGCTCACCGCGCACCGCCTGCTGCAGCCTCGCATGAGCGAGGAGGATCGAAATGAGCAACGCCTTCTGCTCGCCGGTCGAGGCCAGCTCGGCGGCGATTCCTTGTTCGGCCAAGCTGACATGCAGGTCGGAGCGATGCGGCCCGATCAGGGCGCCGCCGGACTGCGCATCGCTCTGCCGATTGCCGGCGAGCGCCGAGGCGAACTCCGCTTCGACAGCCAGCGCCGGTGCCGCTTCGAGCCAATTCTCGACTGTGCCGGCGAGAACCAGCCGGGCGCGCGGAAACGGACCTTCGGCCTCGGCACAAGCACGGTCGAGCCGCTGCACGGCCTCGCGGCGCCCCGCCGCGATCGCCACACCCTGTTCGGCCATGACCTCTTCGAGGGCGGTCAGCCACGCCGGATCTCTCGGCCCATCGCGCAATAATCGCGAGCGCTCGCGCAGCGCCTGTTCATAGGCCGCGACGCGGGAGCCATGCGCCGGGTCGAGACCGAGCACCAGCCGATCGAGAAAACGCCGCCGTCCGCCCCGACCT
>VAZT01000709.1 GCA_005884825.1 Alphaproteobacteria bacterium | reverse complement strand
GCGCCGGCGGACCGGCGCCCTGGAAAGGCAATCTCCGCGGGCCGTCCTCGGTGTTCTCTCAGAAGGCAAAGAGGGCGCGAAGTTTTGTCGATGCCGCGCGGCAGGGGCGCGATCCGCTGCTGGTCGAGGCGACTTTTCGCACCGGCACGCAACAGCACGCCTGCCTGGAGCCGCACGCAACCGTCGCCCACTTCGACGGCGATCGGCTGACTCTGCATGTCTCAACGCAGTCGGTGTTTGAGCTGATGGAGAAAATCGCCAAACGCTACAAGCTCGGTCACGACAAGGTGCGCGTGATCGCCAATCATGTCGGCGGCGGCTTTGGCTCGAAGGGAAGCGTCGGTATGGAGACGATTGCGGCGGTTGAACTGGCGCGCGCGGCGAAGGCGCCGGTCGGGATCGCCTACGACCGGCACGAAGAACTTTCCGTCACCGGCTACCGGCCGGCCGCCGAGCTGAAGATCGCGCTATTGCCGTCCACGCAAGGTGAGCTCGAGGCCTTGTCGCTCACTGCCCATGCCGATACCGGAGCCGCTGTGAACTCGGTCATCGCCGGGCTCGCGCGCCTGATCTATCCAGCGCGGGCGAAGGCGCTCTCCGATTACGACGTCATCAGCAATTTGCCGCCTGGATGCGCCTTTCGTGCGCCCGGCGGTCCGCCGATGGCGTTCGCGCTGGAACAGGCGATCGACGAGGCAAGCTTGCGGATGCAGACCGATCCGATCCTCTTGCGCAAACGCTGGGATCCCAATCCGAACCGGCAGCGGCTTTACGACTGGGCCAGCGGCACCGAGCTCTGGCGCAATCGAAAGACGCCGGAGACGCAGACCGGCCGCTATCGCCGTGGCGTCGGGGTCGCGGCCGGCTACTGGCTCTATCTCTGGCAGCCGGGCTCAAAGGTCGAGCTGATGGTCAAAGGGGGACGCCTGATCGTCAGCGCCGCGATCCAGGACATCGGGACCGGTTCGCGCAGCGTGATCGCTAATGCCGTCGCGCAGGAATTCGGACTTGAACCGCATGACATCGACGTGCGGATCGGCGATTCCAATCTGCCGGAAGGGCCGCCTTCGACCGGCAGCCGGACCACCGCCTCGGTGATCCCGCCGACACTGCTTGCGGTTCAAAAACTCAAGACCGCCATCATCGCGAACGCAAAGCAGCCGCCGACGCCGGGTTCGAATGCGCCATGGCGTGAACTGATCGCGGCCTCTCCCGATCTTGCGGCCTCGGCGGTGCGGCCGGAGGACGAGAAGCCAAAGCCTCCCGGAATCCGTTCGGCGCTGAAGGAGGCGGGTTTCATGGGAACCATCTTCGGCTGGGTGATGCGGCGGACCGCCAACATCGTGGTTGGTGCCGGGGTCCCGAGCTCGGTGCAGGTGATCGAGGTCGAAGTCGATACCTGGCTCGGGCGTGTGCGCGTGCTCAACGTTGCGACCGGCATTGCCGTCGGCAAGATCGCGGCGCCCGCGCTTGCCCGCAGCCAGGCGGCGGGCGCGGTCATTCAAGGCATCGGTTACGCGCTCTATGAGACGCGCGAAGTCGATCCCGCGACCGGCGATATCTTGACCGGCGGGATGGAGGATTACCGCATCCCCGGCATCGCCGACACGCCTGTGATCGATGTGCATTTTGACGAAGGCGGTTTTGATCATGTGCTCGGCGGCAGCGTCGGCATCGGCGAGGTTTCGACGGTGCCGACCTCGCCGGCAATTGCGAACGCCGTCTGCAACGCGATCGGCATCCGGCTGACCGAAATTCCGATCCGGCCCGACCGTCTTCTCGCAGCGCTGAAAGGGAGGGCTGCGGCATGAGCTCGGCAGCGATGACAACCGCAGCGCCGGAATTCCGCGCTGCCGGCACTGAACTTTCCGAACGGCGGCGCAATGGCGTCTCGCGCGGTCCGCTGATCGATATTGGCTCCGCTGCCGATGCGGGCATCGCGTGGAGCGCGGATGGGGCAGCTACCATCGGCGCGCTGACGACGATCGCAACGATCGTCAATGACGCCCGCATCGTCGAAGCCTATCCGGGCATCGCGGTATTTTCGCAATCCGCATATCGATTGCCTGAAGAAAGGCGGCGCCGATTGTCCAGCTCGCAACGGCAACCATCTCTACAGCGTGGCGTTCGATCTCGGCCCCTGCGTCGCGCCGCATCCTTCCACCATGGCCGCGGCGCTGTCGGCTTACGAGGCCACCATCACCACCGATCGCCGCAGCGGGCTCTCGATTGCCGACCTCCTCGGTGATGGCTCCAACGCCGCCGCCGATCATGCACTCGCATCAGGCGAGATGATCAGGAAGATCGTGCTGCAAATCCCGCTTGCCGGCGAACGCGCCCTCTATAAGCGCGCGATCAGCCGCAGCTACGCCGAATGGCCGCTGGTCGAGGTCTGCGCCCGCGCCGTGGTTGCGAACGGCACCTTCCAGTTCGTCCGCATCGCGGCCGGCGGCATCGCACCGGTGCCGCTTCGTCTTTCGACCTCGGAAGCAGCGCTCAAGGACAAGCCCGCAAATGCCGCGACGATCGCTGAAGCCGCGCGGCAAGCAAGCGCCGGCGCCAAGCCGCTGCCGATGACCGGATACAAGCTCGATCTGTTGAGCGGGCTGGTGCGCGACGTGATGGAGCAGTTGGCGGCAGCATAGCGGCCTCGTGGTTTGAGACGCGCGGCGTTGCCGCATTGTCGTCATTGCGAGAAGCGAAGCGACGGAGCAATCCAGAGTCACTACGCCGCGCCATGGATTGCTTCGCGGAGCCTGTTATCGGGCGCGCATTCGCGCGACCCGTTGGCTCGCAATGACGACAAAGCAACGCTACTCGTCCTCGAATTCGTCTTCTTCGTCGACCTTGTCGTACCTGCGACGATGCGATGCGATCTTCTTCGCCCCCAGGGATCCCGTCACATTCGGTTCGCGCGAGGCGTAGGGGTTGCGCGTTCCCGCTCGCGCCGCGACCTCTTCGCCGGAGACCGCTTGCGGCTCGCAGATGACGCGCCGCGAGGCGCGGCGCATCAGGTCGACGTGGATGTGATCGTAATGATAGACGTTGGAGCCCGGCGCCAGCACGGTCGAGAACTGCTGGCAGGCCGCGGCCTGCACGTCGCGCAGGAATCCCTGCTCCTCCGGCATTCCCCTCCAGCCGTCCTTCACCGTGATGCGGCGCCCGTCGGCGAGCATGAAGGCTGCAATATCGAGCGCGTTGCCGAATGCGTGTTCTGAGATATGCGCGCTCGGATTGCCGTTCATGCCACGGCAGGAATAGGCGGAGATCTGCTTGATCTCCACCACGCGCGCGCCGAACCAGCGCTGGGCGGCAGGCTGCACGGAATCGGCGAACCAGCGATCCAGCACCGAGACGATCGGGCACGCCAATGTCGCCGTCGGCCGCACCGCGACCGGACCGACGGCCGTGACCGGATTGCCTCGCGCCGGCCCCAACTGCTGCGGCGGATAGTTTGCGCCCGCCGGCGGGTAGGCTGGCGTCGGCGGATAGGGCGCGCGACCGATCGGCGGGCGCGCCCCCGGCACGCCCTCCGGCGGCAAATTGATGTCGTCCTCGTCAACCGCGACGCCGGGCGCGGTCAGCGAAATCGGCGCCCCGGGCGGCGCCGGATAACCCGGCCCGCGAACCGCGTTATCGGGATAGGTTTGCGGATAGGTTGAAGCCCTTGGATAGGTTGAAGGTTGCGGAGCGGCCGGACGCGGTTGCTGCACCGGCCAGCGCGGCTGATTGCCGATCGTCGCCGGCGGCCTCAGATCCTCGTCGGCAAAACCGAACGAGCTTGAACTCTCGCCAAGCGCTGCGACCTTGAGCGGATAATCGGCCCCGCACATGCCGGGGCCCGAAATCGGATCGATGCGGACGATTTCGGCGCTTTCCTTGACCGCGCCGGATTTCAGGCACGCGATTTCGGCCTCGGCCCGCCACGGCTCGCGTTCGGCGGAGAAGAATCCGCGACCGCAGCTCGCCAACGAGACAAGGACGAAGGAGCCGACGAGATACAAACGAATTCCGCGCGTCATGCGCGCAGGTTTGCGCGAATATATTTAAGGACTCTTCAACACGTTGATTTCACGTTTCTTTAACCACGTCATCTGCAGTGCAGCACTGTGGAGCTGTCGGGGATGGACAGCACGGCTTACTTTTTCGCTTCCAGGCGCTTTGCTAGCGTCGATTGTTATGCGGGCAGCGACGTGAACCAAGGGGAGCCTTCCCATGACGTTCGTCGGCAAGCTGAGCGTTTTTACCGCCTATGTCGCCTTCGCCTTCGTCGGCGCCATCGTGCTTGGTATGATTTAGCGCGGCGGTCGAACTCATCCTACGTTTTTAGATAGCGCC
>VAZT01000708.1 GCA_005884825.1 Alphaproteobacteria bacterium | reverse complement strand
GCCGTCGTAGTATTGGCGAGAACGGGTCGACGCGCCCTTCTCCGGCCGCCGCCGTAGCGAAAGAGGCTCAGATGAAGACCGAAGGTCGCGGGCGCTCGGTCCGCCGCTTTGAGGATTTTCGGTTTCTGACCGGGGCTGGCCGCTACGTCGAGGATCTCGCGCTACCCGGGCAGGTTCATGCTCATGTGCTGCGCTCGCCCCTTGCGCATGCGGCGATCGAGCGGATCGACACCGCGGCGGCGCGGGACGACAGTGGGGTGCTCGGGGTCTTTACCGAGACCGATCTGCGGGCGGACGGTATCGGTCCGCTTCCCTGCATCGCGCAGGTCGGCACGGTCGATCCGATGATTGTGCCGCCGCGCTATGCACTGGCGCGCGGGCGGGTGCGCCATGTCGGCGACCCGGTGGCGCTAGTCGTCGCGGAAGCCCGCGATCAGGCGCGTGACGCGGCCGAGCGGATCGCGGTCGAATACCGGCCGCTCGATGCGGTCGTCGATGCTGCGGCGGCGTTGCTGCCCGACGCGGCGACGATCTGGGACGACGCGCCGGGAAATCTCTGTTTCCGGTTTCAGAGGGGAGACCGTGATGCCACCCGAGCGGCTTTTGCCGGTGCGGCCCACATCGCCGAGATCGAGCTCGTCAACAATCGCGTCGTGCCGACGCCGATCGAGCCGCGGGCGGCGATCGGCAATTATGACGCGGCCGCCGGCCGCCTCGACCTGCTGCTGACCGGCCAAGGCGTCCACAGCATCCGCAATCAGCTCGCCGAGGCGGTGTTCCGGCTGCCTCTCGAACGCATCCAGCTGGCCGCACCCGATGTCGGCGGCGGGTTCGGGATGAAGAATTTTCTTTATCCCGAATGGGTGCTGGTGTTGTGGGCGGCGCGGCGGCTCGGGCGGCCGGTCAAGTGGGTCGCCGAGCGGAGCGAGGAATTCGTCAGCGGGACGCAAGGCCGCGACAACCATACGAAGGTCCGGCTGGCGCTCGATGAGGACGGGCGCTTTCTCGCGCTCGATGTGTCGACCGTGGCCAACCTCGGCGCTTATCTGTCGTCGAACGGGCCCGGCACCTCGACCAATTCGCCGGCGACGGCAATGGGCGGCGTCTATGCGATCCCGGCCGTCTTCATGGATGTGCGCGGCGTCTTCACCAACACGGTGCCGATCGACGCCTATCGCGGCGCGGGGAAGCCCGAGGCGAATTACTTGATCGAGCGGCTGATCGACATCGCCGCGCGCCGGAACGGCTGGGACCCCGTGGGCTTGCGCCGGCGCAATATGATCGCCGAATTCCCCTATCGCAGCGCGCTAGGCATGACAATCGATTGCGGCCGCTTTGCGGCCAATCTCGATTACGCGCTGGCGCGCGCCCGCGACACTGGTTTCATGGCGCGCCGGGCCGAAGCCGCAAAGCGAGGCCGGCTGCGTGGGCTCGGGGTCGGCTGCTTTCTCGAAACGGCGCGCGGCACGCCGAACGAAGCCGCCGAAATCCGCTTCGACCCAGATGGCCGGGTTTCGCTGATCCTCGGGACCCAGTCGAACGGCCAGGGGCACGAGACGAGCTACCCGCAGATTGCCGCGGCGTTGCTCGGCCTGCCCATTGACGTGTTTCGCCTCGTCCAGGCCGATACGCGGCTCGTGCAGCGCGGCGCCGGGCATGGCGGCGCGCGCTCGATGCATCAGGGCGGGACGGCATTGGTCAAGGCGGCGGAGATGGTCATCGAGAACGGCCGGAAAGTTGCGGCTCATCTGCTGCAAGCCGACAGTGCCCAGATTGTCTTCACGGAAGGCCGGTTCACCGTGCCGGGGACAGAGCGCGAGATCGATCTTCCCGCCGTCGCCCGCGCTGCGGCCGACCCGGCCAACCTCCCGGAGGGCATGGCTCCCAGTCTCGACAGCTCCGCCTACAATATGTTGGACGTGTTCACCTTTCCGAACGGCTGCCACATCGCCGAGGTCGAAATCGACCCCGAGACCGGTGTCGTGACCCTCGAGCGCTATACCGCCGTCGACGATTATGGGCGGCTGATCAATCCGCTGCTGACCGCGGCCGCGCTTCGACATCACGCTCGCGGAATTGCCGACTTCAGCCAACCCGCTCGGCGTCAAGGGTTCCGGCCAGGCCGGCTGCATTGCGGCGCCGCAGACGATCATCAACGCGGTCGTCGACGCCCTCGCCCCGCTCGGCATCGATCACATTGACATGCCGGCCACCCCTGAGCGGGTCTGGCGCGCGATCTGCGCATGCGGGGCGTTATAAATCAGTGGGCCGAAGCGAGCGCTCTCGCCTTCCACAAATCCCACGCGCGCACCAGGACGCCGGCGTTGGTCGCGGTCGCCTTGGCCGCTTCCTCGTCGTTCAGAAAAACAACTTGGCCCTGGCCGAGCTGCAGCGCCTCGGCTTCGAGCCGGGCATTGACCTCGGTATAAACCGCGCGAAAGACCGCTTCCCGGAGAGACGGGGCGACGACGACATCGCCATGGCCACGCATTAGTGCGACCGGCGCGCTCCCGAGTGTGCGCGCCAGCGCCGCGCCGAGCTCGGGCGTGCGGATCAGCATATCGGTAGCGGAGCCGCCCGCCTCACGAATCTCGAACACCGGCGCCCCGCCTGCCAGGAACGAGCTCAAATGAAAAACCGGCCGAAGCTTGACGCTGGTCACCCCGAACGGGATGACCGCCGGCGAGTGGCTGTGCACGACCGCCTTGACCTCGGGATGGGCCTTGTAGATCTCGCTGTGGATAAATCGTTCGAGATAGAGAGCGCGGCCGTTCGGCTCGATCGCATTGCCGTCGCGGTCGAATTCCATGATGTCGGCGGCGGTAACCAGGCCAGGCGCCATGCTGCGCGCCAAGAGGAAATGCTCGGGGTTTTTGTCGTGACGCACGCTGACATGGCCGAAACCGTCGACGACGCCCTGATCATAAAGGATGCGATTGACGGCGACGAGGTCCTCGATCAGCGCCGGATCCGCTGTCGGCGACTGCGCCGCGGCGGATGCCGCAGTCATGACCAGCCCAATAGCACGCCCAAAACCTTGCACATCGATGCATGCTCCCCCTCCCGGCGACTACACCCGGATCCACCCCGAAACTCCATCGGGAGCGTGGACGCTGACGAACCCGGCATTGGAACTGAAAGGTGAACAGCTCCTGGGTCGTGATGATATCGCCCTCCATGCCGACGACTTCGATGATGTGCGTGACGCGGCGAATGCCGTCGCGCATCCGGTTGACTTGGGCGATCAGGTGAACCGCGGCGGCGATCTGCGTGCGCACGGCGCGCGACGGCAGGTTGATCCCGGTCATGCCGACCATGTTTTCGAGCCGGGTCAGCGCTTCGCGCGGCGTATTTGCGTGGATCGTGCTCATCGACCCATCGTGGCCGGTGTTCATCGCCTGCAGCACGTCGAGCGCTTCGGCGCCGCGGATCTCGCCCAGGATGATGCGGTCGGGGCGCATTCGCAGGGCGTTGCGCAGCAGATCGCGCATTGTGATTTCGCCGCTGCCCTCGAGGTTCGGCGGCCGCGTCTCCAGCCGCACAACATGCGGCTGCTGCAGCTGCAATTCGGCCGCGTCCTCGATCGTCACGGTCCGCTCGGCCGGATCGATCAGCCGCGACAATGCATTCAACAACGTCGTCTTGCCCGAACCGGTGCCGCCGGAAATAAGGATGTTGAGGCGGCAGCGCGCGGCGATCTTGAGCACGGTCGCCATCTCCGGCGAGATGTTCGCCTGTTGCGCCATCGTGTCGAGGGTAATCGTTTTTTTCGAAAATTTGCGGATCGAGATCGCTGGCCCGTCGATCGCCAGTGGCGGCGCGATGATGTTGACCCGGCTGCCGTCCAGCAGGCGGGCATCGACGAGCGGCGTCGCTTCATCGATGCGGCGGCCGACCCGCGTCACGATCCTGGTCGCCACGTTCATGACGTGATCGTCGTCGCGAAAGCGGACGCCGGTCAGTTCGAGCTTGCCGCGCCGCTCGACATAGACCTGCCGCGCACCGTTGACCATGATGTCGGTCACGGTCTCGTCCTCGATCAGCGGTTCGAGGGGGCCGAGCCCGAGCATATCGGCGATCAGCGACTCGACGAGCGCGTGCTGCTCGAGGAAGTTCAGCTGGATCTTGGTTTCGGTCAGCAGGTCCTTGACCCACCCGGTCAGCTGGGCCTCGAAGACGGCGCGCGGCATTTCCGCCGCGGCGGCGACATCCATATGTTCGAGGACGAGCGGCTGGATCTGCGCCTTTGCCGCCTCGACCGCCGACTGGTTGGACCGCCGCGAGCTCCCATCGTCGGCGCCGGCGTGGGTCTTGTCGGGTTCGAGAAGACCCTTGATCAACGCGGTGATCAGGTTGCGGCGGACAATCGGGTCCGCCTCGACCCCCTTGCGCACGAAGTGGGCCTGGATCGCGGCATCGACGACCTTGGCGAGTTCGCCACGGCTCAGAATGCTGATGCGCTCCGGACTCAGTTCCGCGGTCAGCCGGGCGAGCAGCTCCTCGCGCGCCAGAAGAAAGCGATCCTCGTCAGATAGAGCCGGCGGCAAGACTGCAGTCGGCGCCGGCTTGGGAGCTGCCGCCTCGCCGGTGTGCAGCAGCGACACAGGGGCCATGTTCGGCGCTGCCGTGCGAGCGATCTCCGGCGCGGTCGCGTGCTTATCGTCCGGGGCAGCCGGCGGGACGGGCTCCGGTGCCGGATCGGGAGCATCCGCAACCGGCTGCGCGCGCCGCGACAGCACGGCGATGCGCGCATCGAGCCCATCTTCGGCCGCGGGGCGTTTGAAGAATGCTACCATAGCGACGGAAGGGCAAAGACTCGGCTTTTGGCAGCGACCGGCGCAGAACCGACCAGGAGGCCAGTCAGCTGCCGCAGTTCGCGCACGATCGCGCTGCGCGGCGCTGCGGCCGGCAGAGGCTGGCCGGAATTCGATGCGGCACTGGCCGGTTTGGGGTCATAGGAAAGGCGCGCGTCGAGCGACTTGCCGATCCCTTTCTCGAACTCGCTCCTGCCGATTGGCGCGCGTTCGCCGGTGGCGCCTGCCTCTACGAGCCGCAGACGGGCCTGGGGCGCCTGCTCGCGCACCAGGGTCTGGAGCCGGATCGTGTCGCGCAAACCGGCAAGGCTGTGCTCGCAGAACACGACCACCTGGCTCGCCGCGGCCAGCACGACGCGGTGCATCGGGCTGACGCCGCGCGGCAGGTCGACGATGACCCGGACGAATTTGCAACAGGCTGTCGATGCGCGAGGGCTGTTCCAGGGCCTCGCACAACCCGCTGCCCGGGTCGAGGTCCAGCTTCAAAGCGACGGTCCCGAAATGCAGGTCGAGATCGACGAGCGCGACCCGCTCACGCTGCTCGGTGGCCATCAGCCAGGCGCAGGAAACGGCCGCGGTCGTCGCGCCGACCCCGCCCCGGCTGCCGATGAACACGATTACCTGCCCCAACCCATCGGGGGTCGTTCCTACCGAGGTCTTTTCCAACACCGCGGTCAATGCCTCCCGGGTCGAGGGCTTGACCAGATAGTCGCTGGCGCCGGCGGAGAGCAGATCCCGGAACAAAGAGACATCGTTGACGGTGCCAAGCACGACGAGCTTCAAATCGGCGCCGCCGACCGCGCGCGCGGCGCTGACCTCGGCGATCGGCGCGGTCGAGTCGCCGACGTCGATCAGCAGGATGCGGG
>VAZT01000234.1:1176-10063 GCA_005884825.1 Alphaproteobacteria bacterium | reverse complement strand
GTATGCGCCTCGTTCGCACATCCTCATAGGCGACAATAACAAGAATACCGATTGCGACGGCCAAGGCTGCCGAGTGCATGACCCACTCCCTATTCGCGTCACGTCTGCGCAGGCCGGTCGGAAACGGAGACCCGTTGCCGACCGGCTGCGGTATATGGCGCCTAGGGCGCCGGGGGCGCCGGAATATTGATGCCAGTAAGGGCGGCACCCGCCCGTGTGAACAGGTCGGTGAGGGAGTTGCCGAACGCTTGTGCACCGACCGCAATTGCAAGGGCAACGAACACGATCAACATAGCGTATTCGGTTGCGGTGGCACCGTTCTCGTCACGAAGAAAGCGACTGGTCAGACTGTGCATTTTAACTTCCTCCTTCAGGGGGGTGACCCTGTGGCCAGTGTGCGCCAGAGGCGATCACAGTCGCCACTCAGCCAGTAGCCAGACTAACCTAGTCGCTGTCAGTGGCCTGTCAGGTGGCCGTCAGAAAAGCGCCTTTTGTGATTTATTTTATTAGATTGTAGATAATGAGAACGTGGCGGTTCTTGTAATTGAGTGTAAAAGATGTGCCGCAGTCCGCCGCCCGGGATACCCGTAGCCGCTGCCTTCGAGGCGCTGCGGTGATCAGGTTCCCACCCCGAGACTCCGGATTGTGTCAAATACCGGGAGAATTTGGGCGCGATAGGTTGCCGATCGCGAACGTGACAGCCATAATTGCTCGCACGCGCCCGCGGGGCCATCGGGATATTGCTGGCGAAACGACGCGGCGGCCTCGGCCGCTTCGCGATATTGACCACTAAGCGATAAGGCCGCGATCAGGAACATCCGCGCACTGCCATAACTGCTGTTACGTTCCAAAGACTTCCGGAGCAAGGCAATCGACGCGTCGGTGCGCCCCATCAGCAATTCGGCAAAACCGCCAAAGAAAAACCAGATGCTGTGCCGCCGGTCGGCTTGGTCGAGACGCATTGCACGTTCGATCGCCGGCAGCGTATCTCCGGCGTTGCCGAGAAAAGCAGCATTGTAAGCGGCGAAACCGTGGGCGATTGCCAAACCCTGATCCATCGCCAGTGCCCGCTCGAATGCAAGCGCAGCCTCGTCCAATTTGCCGGCGGCAGAGTGCAGCATTCCTTGGACACAATGCGCATCGGCCGCCCCCGGCGCAAGATTTTCCGTGGGTCGTCGGCCAGCGCGGCCAGGTACCATCGCTGTGCCTCAGCCGTGAGGTCTGGCCGCAGTTCTCCCTCGAGGGCAGTCGCCGCGCTGGAAAGACATTCGTTGAGCTCGTGACCGGCGCCCAATTCGCATACGACTCGTCCAACTTCCTGTTGGAGAAGCAGAATATGCAACTCTCGGGAAATCCGCCGGATGATCTTGGCCTGCATCGGCACGGCGTCGTCGGCGTCGAATTCGAAGCGGCGGGCCCAAAGATACTCGGAGGTCGACGCATCGGTGATCCGGACATTGATGCGCAGCATCCCGGGACTGGCGCGCTGGGCACTGCCCGTCACAAAATACTTAACGTCGGATTCGGGTTCCTCGGCGAGGTTGGCCGGCTCCTTGGCCAGGCGTCGTAGTGAAAAACCACGACCGTGCCAGGTGAGGTCGGCGGCGAGGTCGCTCGTGAACGTGTCCAAAAGGTTCTGTTGGGCTGTATCGCCGGTCAGATTGCGCAACGGCGCCACCCCCACGGCAATGCTTGACAGCAGACACGGCCACGGCAATACCGCACGTTCCGCCTTTGGTGCCCCGAACCGTTCGCCGTCCCGCGGTGATGATCGAGCTGGCGCATACCGCGGCGCCGCGGCATGTTGTGGCGCGCAGGAATTCGTCGTGCAGGGAAGGATTCTCCGACGGCTCATGAGAGAAACTCAGTTCGCCACGCCTAGAGTGCGAATCTTCTCGAAAAGTGGATGAATTTGGGCGCGGTAGGTCGAAGAACCTGAACGTGACAACCACAGCTGCTCGAATGTGGTGGTACGATAATCCGGATATTGCTTGCGGAACGATGCGGCGGTCTCGGCCGCCTCGGCTTCACGACCGAGCAGGGACAGCGCCGCCATTAAGAAAAGTTGCGCGAACCCGTAGCCGGGGTTGCGGTCCAGGGATTTCCGGAGGAGTTCGATAGCCGCTTCCGTTCGACCGAGCAGCAACTCGGCAAATCCGCCAAAGCAGAACCAGATACTATGTCGTCGATCGCTCTGATCGAGGCGCATGGCCCGCTCAATCGCCGGCCACGTCTCCTCGGCCCGGCCGAGAAGGGCCGCATTGTAGCCGGCGAACCCATGCGCAGCTCCCAACCCGTGATCCATTCCGAGGGCCTGCCCAAATGCGCGTTCTGCCAGCTCCAGCTGGCCCGCCGCCGAGTAGAGCATCCCTTGAATGAGTTTCGCCACCGCGTGACCGGGTGCCAGGTCCAAAGCGATCGCGACCGCCTCGCGCCCAAGATCGGATGCCGCTGCGGCAGCCCGGGGATCACCCCACCAGGGATTGCTGACCAAATTCTGACAGGTGAGCGCCAAGCCGGTGAGCGCTTCCACATTCCGCGGATCGTGGGCCAACGCGGTGAGGTATGCTGTCTGGGCCTGGGCAGTGAGTTCCGGCGTGACCTTGCCCTTCAGAGCACTCGACGCCTCGGAGAGACACTCGGTAACCCCGAGATCTAGACCCGATGTAGCCAAAGCCCGGCGGCTCGCCGCCTGAAGGAGCAGGACGTGGAGTTCCCGCGAAATCCGTCGGGTGATCCTCGTCTGGATCGAGGCGAGGTCCTCGGGCTTGAATTCATGCCGGCCGGCCCAAAGGTACTCCGAGCTCGCCGCATCGGTTATTCGCATGTTCACCCGCAACAAGCCGGGCGCGCTGGTTTGGGCACTGCCGGTGACAATGTAATCGTAACCGCGTTCGGATATCCGGTTGCCATTGTCCGAGGAGCTACGATCCTCCCCCAGAGGCCTCAGCGAGAGCCCGCGTCCGTGCCGAAGCAGGTCGGTCACGAGGTCGTCGGTAAAGGCTTCCACGAGATATTGTTGGTCGGGATCGCCGGTGAGGTTACGGACTGGTGCAACGGCTACGGCAATGTTCGGTAACAGACAAGGCCAGAGCGATCTTGCCGTGGCCTGGCTTGGAGCGTCGACCTGCTTCGGGCCACGATGCCCGGGGAAGCGATCCGATGTGCCGGCGCGCGCAATGGAATCGCGCTCTTCTGGTGGGAAGCCTGGTAAACTGTGTTCCCTGGCAGTGCTCGAACGCGAGATCTCATTCGCCAGCGCCTGCGTCTCGACGTCCGGTGCGACGCCCAGTTCGCGCTTCAACGTCTCGGCGCAGCTCCTATATTGGCGGAGCGCTTCACCGCGGCGTCCGGCGTGCGCATAGGCGCGAATCAGCGCGCGTTGTCCGAATTCCGAGAGCGGGTCGAGAAAAACGAGCCGGCGGCCGGTCTGTATTGCAGCCTCGTGCTCGCCGCCTGCATCCTGCTTCGCGCTCAATCGATGCAAGATATCGCAGACCATCGCGAGAGTGCGGTCGCGCTCCGCCGCCAACCATTCCTGAAACGGCTCGGAATTTAGGTCGAAGTCTGCGAGGAGTTCGCCGCGGTACAAATCGGCGGCCGCCTGCAGATCGCAGCGGTGCTGTGAACGCGACAGCCGCTCAAATTGAACGAGGTCGACGATGGCGTCCTGGATCCGGCAATTGGAGAAGTCGGCAGCTAAGTGAGCGTCGGTACCCCGCCCCAAAGCGTTGCGCAGCTCCAACAAGCAATTCCGTAAGCTGTGGCGGGCTTGCTCTGATCCCTGGTAGGGCCACAGCAGGTCGGCCAAACGCTCGCGGGTAACCGGCTGGCCTGCCTGGGCCGCAAGAAACGCAAGCAAAGCGCGTGCTTTCTTCGGGACTTTCCCGAGCCGACAATCGCCACTCTCGATCACCAGAGGCCCGAGAATGCTGATCGACAACGTCATCGCAACCGTCCCAATATGCTGCTAGCGGCTCAACGGAAGGCAGGCAAAAAGCAACGATTCATCTTCAGAGCCTGCTCCGCTCTTAAGTATCCTGAGCAAGGTCCGGGTTACGATATCCGTATCCTCCCCGATATGCCTTGATTTTTTTCTCGAGCACCCCGCAAAGCGCTGTGAGCCCCCGAGCTCGCAGCGGCGCCAACAGATCCTCGTATGTAACTGCTCGGTCGCCGACCGGCCCGAGATTGTTCCACAGCTCGATCGGGGTGAGGCTCGGGCCAAGCGCGGCGGTTTCCTCGACCCCTGCGGCCAACAGCTCGAGGCGTGTGCGCAAGCATTTTTCGCACACCCCGCAGTTCAGCTCATTGCCCGGATTGCTCGGACAGACCCGCAAGGCGGCAAGGGCAGTCGGCCAACTTGCCAGCTCGCGCACCTTCTGAAAGCGCGCGTGGCGTGCACCATCGTGGATGACGGTGACGCGTTGGCTGGAGAAGAGGCCGTCCACCGCCGGGTGCGATCCGATCGGGACAGGATTGGCGATATCATGCGAGGCAGCGATGAACAGAAACGCCGTCCCGAAGATTGCCGCATGACCGACAGCAGCTAGTGCCGGCCCATTGTGCCGATAGTACCAGAAATCAGGTTTCGAGGGCAGATGGCGCAGGTTGGTGCGGCACGAGATCAGTCGCAGACCGGTTTCTGCGGCTAAAGGTTCCAGATGTCGCAGAGCTGTGCGAAAGCGCTCGTCCTCGGGATCCCGCGCGCGTTTCCCAATATCAAACCCATGGATGAAGAGAGCGTCGCGGATGTAGGCCGGGTCCTGCGGTCGGTAGAGCCGACGGTTGCGCATCAGCATATGAAGGCTGTCAACACCCCCCGAGAGAAATGCAACGCCCCGCTGATAGCCGGTGAATCCACTGCGGACGAGGCGACCGGAAGTTTCGATGGAGGGCAACCTTGATGGCCCACCCCAACTTTTCCACCAAGCGTGAGCAGTATAGAGGCCCTCGACGAGCATCGGGCAAGGCTGACCCTCGATTCGGACCCTCGCCTCACCGTGCACCGCGGCGAGAGGAAAACACGCGGACAGGAAGGCGTCTGCGCAAGGCTCGCCGGCCGGATGATCGAGCCCGCCATCGCGAGTTTCGAAGATGAGCTCCTGTTCGGGGTACCCGCAATCCTCCCAACCCACGGTTGCGAAAATGACCCTCGCTTCGCTGTTGGCAACCGAGCCAAAATCGCGAATGATCATCGAGTATCCTTTCGCCTCGATAAGCTGCAGCGGATGCCAGGAAAAAGCGTTGGGGGACGCAAGCCGGGCACATTCCCTCGTCATTTAAGGTTAATCCGGAGCGCGTCAAAAAAACGTCATTCCGCTCCGTCGGCAGCGATTCGTTAGGAAACCGTTAGGGCAAAGAGCCTCGCTTCCGACTATATCTGCGCAGTCGGTCGGTTCGAATACCTCCGACAGTTCCGACCTGCTTCAACGGAGCACTCCTCGGTGATCCCCGACTAGGAGACCCAGGAGTTGCTCACCCTCAAGAGAGAGCTCAATTGTTAAATTTACTCGCCACCAGCCTCGACAAAGGAAGCGAGTGTACTACGGCGAGCCGTCGCCCTCTATTGTTGACCCTAACCATCACCTGCTCTCTAGGGCAGGTCGCTTCGACTATCTACGTACCGTCCGTCCCGGCGATCGCCAGCGCGCTCGAGACTTCGGTGCCCGGCGTGCAATTGACGTTCGTCGCGTATCTCGCAGCCTTTGCGGTCAGCATGCTTGTACTCGGGCCGTTATCCGATCGATACGGGCGGCGACGCACGATGATCTTGGGCATCTCCTTGAGTATGCTCGGCAGTATTGCCTGTACCGCCAGCCCGACGATCGAGTTCCTGATCGGCGCCCGCGTCCTACAAGGGATTGGCCTTTCGGGGGGCATGGTCGTCGGCCGGGCCACCATTCGCGACCTCTACGGGGAGGACGGCGCCGCTCGTATCATTGCAGGGCTATCCATTGTGCTTACGCTGTTGCAAGCCCTCGCTCCGATCCCAGGCGGCTATTTGCAGGCATGGCTCGGTTGGCGGGCCAATTTCGCCGCAATCGCGATCCTGGCGGTCGTGGGTCTCGCGCTGGTCCTGCGATATGTGCCGCAGTCATCCCCCAGGGAGGAGGCGGCTCGACCCGAAACCACGGCCTTGCTTGCTATAACGATGCTGGCCGGCTATCGCAGTTTGATCGAAACCCGGCGTTTCGCGGCGTATGCACTTACGGCGGCCGGGGCCCATGCGGGATCTCATATCTTTGCCGCCGGTGCTCCGGCGGTGTTGATCATTGGACTCGGCATAGCTCCGCAAGATTACGGCTACTATGCTTCGCTGCCGCCGATTGGCTTTCTTGTCGGCAGCTTCCTGTCCAATCGGCTGACGCGGTGCCTTGGCGTGGACAACCTTATCGCCATCGGCAGCGCGGTGCTGATCCCCGCCGGCTTCGTAATGGTGGCGCTCGCAGCGCTGCATTTTGGCAGCCCTTATTCCATCGTCGGTCCGATGGTCCTGATTTGTTGCGGCAGCGGCCTCATCACCCCCAACGCCGTTGCCGGCAGCCTTGGGGTCAAAGTTGGCATCGTCGGCACGGCCTCCAGTCTGGCCAGCTTTATCCAGATGATCGGAGCTGCCGGTGCCACCGCCGCGCTTTCGTTCGGGGGCAGCGGGAACCCGCTCGTCTTAGCCGTAGTCATCACCTCCGCCGGTCTCTTTGCGGTAACGGCGTTCGGCTCGCTGGCTCAATTTGCCCGGCTTCCCGTTAAAGCCGGGGCTTCGGTCTAGCAAGCGTTCCGATCCACCGTCTGGTCGATCCGGGCTAGCAGCTCGGGCGCCAGCGGGCCGGCCTCGGCCGCGGCAACGCACTCGGCGAGCTCCTGCCGGTTCTTGACACCGAGCACGAGCGTGTCGATGTCGAGCGACAGCGCATAGCGATGCGCCAATAGGGCCGGAGTGACGCCCAGTTCTCCGGCGAGCCGCCGGAAGCCAACCGCTCGCGCATAATCGCGCATCTCGGGGTGGTGTTCGGGCAGTAGCCGGTCAAGAGCGCTGGTCAGCGCCCCGGCCTGCACCGCCCGGATGCCCATCACGCCGACCCCGTTGGCCCGCGCCGCAGCCATCACCGCGCGGGGTTTGGCCGGCCCGTCGAAAAATTTCAGCCCGCCCGGCGAATCCAATAAATTGGCGATGCACTGCACTGCCCACGGGGCCGGGCGCTCGCCGAGCAGCTTGATGATGGTATCGGGGTGACCGATCCCGGTCAGCCCCCAGGCTCCGATCAGACCCTCGGCCACCAGCCGCTCAAAAAGCGGACGCACCCGGTCGACAAAGGTCGCGTAGAGCGTCATGCGGCTGGCAGCCTGGGGCCGCTGCGCCATGTGGTCTGCGTCTGGGACGACGTTCGAATGTAGAAAGAACAGGTCGAGCCGCGACAGCCGCAGACGCTCGAGACTTCCTTCAACCGATTGCCGCACCAGCGGTTCGATATCGGCGGGAGACGGGTTTCCGAGATTGCATTTGCTGGTGACCCGCACGCCGTCGGGCAACCGGCCGGCAAAAGCCTCGCCGACCACCAGCTCGGCCTTGCCGTCGCCGTAACGCGGCGCGAGGTCGATCCAGTTGATCCCGGCGGCGACCGCGGAATGCACGGTCGCGACGCACTCGACGAAGGTCGTTTCGCCCCACACCATGCCGAGGCCGCCCCCGCCGAGGGTTAGCACGGAGACCGGCGGAAGCCTGCCAAAGCTCTTTTGCTGCATTTGCGGTCCTACAGCTCATGATTGAGTGAAATATTTCACGCCGCTGCTCCTGCAGCGAGTCTGCAGCGGGAGCTCTTCCATTGGTTGTGGCGACCATTAGATGCAGGCCGCGGTCGCAGAAACCTCTATCCAATGAGCCTGCACGCATAAAGAGGCGATTTTAAGGTGATCATCAATCCTCATGCGAGCCCGCGAAACTTTCCGGCGGTGGCTCTGTTTGCAGGTCACTTATGGGCGCCCGAGCGCCCCCCGCTTGATCACGTAATGGAGTACTAAATCATGGGTTTAAAGCAGACCGCCTTTGCCGCGGCCTTACTGCTCGGCAGTGCAGGTTTGGCGATGGCTCAAGGCACCGCGCCGAGCACGACCACCGGTAATCAAACCGTACCCTCCGCCGGGACTTCGGCCAACCCCAATGCCAACGCCACTGGCGCCGGCAATGCTGCGTTGGAGCCGGGAGCTAACAGCTTCACCGAAGGGCAGGCACGCCGCCGGATTGAAGATCGCGGCTACACCAATGTCGACCAGCTGCACAAGGACCAGAACTCGATCTGGCAGGCCGAGACGACGAAGGACGGCCGCCGGGTACGCGTCGGCGTTGACTTCCGCGGCAACGTCGTCGAAGAGAACCGATAGGAGAACAGACAATGGCAATCCGTACGATCGTCGCGCTTTTCGATGATTACCGCGAAGCCGAGGGCGCAATTCGTGAGCTCGAATCCACGGGCGTACCGTCGACCGACGTCAACCTGATCGCTAATAATGCGGGTAACCGTTACGGCAACTACCCGCAGTACGGCGTCGATCGCCCTGCCGGTGCCGATCGTACCGACACGGCGTCTGGTGCCGGCACAGGGGCCGGGATCGGCGCGGTGCTGGGCGGCGCCGCCGGGCTTCTCGCCGGCATCGGCGCATTGGCAATTCCTGGGGTCGGGCCGGTGGTGGCCGCAGGTGCGCTGGCTGCCACCCTTGCCGGCGCCGGGGTCGGTGCGGCGGTTGGCGGACTTGTCGGGGCGCTGGTCGAGGCAGGCATTCCGCGGGAGCACGCTGACATATATGCCGAGGCGGTTCGCCGAGGCGGGACCTTGGTAACCGTTCGTACCGATGACGCCCTCAGCAATCGGGTCTCGGACGTCCTCAATCA
>VAZT01000234.1:0-1078 GCA_005884825.1 Alphaproteobacteria bacterium | reverse complement strand
ATAAAAGAAGTGACCGGCGCTCCGGAAGGAGCGCCGGTTTGTTTTGGGGACCGCAAAAAGCGCATTACTCGCGGAACGTGTTCCCGTTTACGCTGCTCGATCAGGAGGTCGGCTAGGTTCGTGATGATCGGCCTTATTCGACGGCCGTCTCGCCCGGGGCCTACAAACAGACCGGCTTCGCGGGGAGCCTGGCTGATGCTCGGCGGGGCGTTTGCCGCGTTCACCGTCAGCGCCGGCATCATGCATTCCTACGCGGTGTTCCTGCTGGCCTTCATCGAGGAGTTCCGATGGAGCCGCGCCGAGACCTCGGTCGCCTACTCGGTCTCGCAACTCGTTGCGGGTGGGAGCTCGCCGCTGGTAGGCGCACTTGTCGACCGGCTCGGGCCGCGCCGCCTGCTGGTCCTCGGCGGCGGCCTGCTGTTTGCCGGCCTCGTCGGCAGCGCGCTGATCTCCGCGCTTTGGCAAAATGTGCTGCTCTACGGGATCGTCATGACGATCGGGGCGAATTGTCTCGGGCTGGTGGTCTTCGTGCCGCTCCTGTCGCGTCGTTTCGTGCGGCGCCGCGGCATGGCCATCTCGATCGTCCAGTCGGCCAACGGCTTCGGCCGAGCAGCCTCGGCGCCGCTCGTTCAGTTCCTGATATCGACGATCGGATGGCGCGAGACTTTTTGGGCGCAGGCGGTCTTTATCGCCGCGGCCGTCCCGCTGCTCGCCGCCCTGTTTCGCCGCGCCGCCCGCTACCCGATCGCGAGCGCACCCGCCGCGGCGACCCCAGCCTCCGCCGAGTCGCCGTTGCCGGCTGGGAGCTGGACCCTGAGCGCCGCGATCCGCACGCCGCATTTCTGGCTGCTCTTCGCCGTCTATTTGTTCACGGGTCTCGGCAGCTTTCTGGTCTCGCTCCATCAGCTCGCCTTTGCCGTCGATGTCGGGTTCGATACGCTCTACGCGGCCGGAGTGCTCGGCATCGGCAGCTTCCTCGCCATCGGCGGAACGATCGTCACCGGCACCTTGTCGGACTATATCGGGCGCGAATGGTCGGCGATCCTTGCCTATGGCATCTCGATCATCGGGGTCGTCT
>VAZT01000233.1:7964-9401 GCA_005884825.1 Alphaproteobacteria bacterium | reverse complement strand
GACACGGCGCACTTCCTTGGCTGCGCCCTCGATGTTGCTGTAAGGCAGGCAGGCTAGCCCGATCATGCGGTCCGGATAGGTGCTGGAGAAGGCGTGCATGAAATCGTTGTAGATACGCAGCATTTCCTCGGCCGCTTCCGGGTCCTTCATCTTGGCGCAGGCGGCGAGGATGCCGTAGATGACCTCGGCATCGACGCCGTCACGATCCATGTCCTTGACCCGCAGATGCGGATCGCCCGGCCGGCGCAGGCCCTTCTTGAAGTAGTCGTCATACAGGCCGGCCTCGGCCATCTTGTCGGCGCGCAATTGCTTGCCCGGAACCCACGGCGTGCCGGTCGCGCCGACGCCGCCGCACAGGCCGTACTCGGCACCGTTATTATCGGTCCAGCGCTTCACACCGTCCGAATTCTCGGCGACGTAGGGCATCAGGTCTCTGAGTTTGCTCGACGCGTTCGATGTGAACAAGTCGGGCGGCAACCAGAGCATGTCGAGATGACAATCGGCCGATATTCGCCGGTACTGCATAACGCACCCTCCACTCAAGTTGGACCCGGGCGGGGTCGATCAGTTATACCTTCCCCAACTGAATGTATCGGAGCGGCGAACCGGCGACCTAGGCCGATCTGCGCAGGTCTCCGATGCAGGAGGCTCAACCCTGGGGGTAAGGCGCGCGGCGGTGCAGCTGGACTTGATTGGGGGAGTTGGAATCGGTGATGAGAGTTTTGGTCACCGGCGGCGCCGGATTTATCGGCTCGGCGGTTTGCCGGTTGCTGGTCGGCGAATTTGACGCCACCGTTCTCAATGTCGACAAGCTGACCTACGCGGCCAATCTGACGTCATTGCGCCCAATAGAGGGCAATCCGCGTTATGCCTTTCGCCGGGCCGACATCTGTGACCGCAAGACGATTTCCGACATTTTCCGAGAATTCGATCCCGATGCGGTGCTTCACCTGGCCGCAGAATCGCATGTCGACCGCTCGATCGACGGCCCCGCGGCGTTCATCGCGACCAATATCGAGGGGACCTATGTTCTCTTGGAAACAGCGCTCGCCCACTGGAAACAGCTTTCGGTAAAGCGGGCCAAACGGTTCCGCTTTCACCACGTCTCGACCGACGAAGTCTTCGGGTCGCTAGGGCCTGTCGGAAAATTCACCGAAACCACGGCCTATCGGCCGAACTCGCCTTATTCGGCGTCAAAAGCGGCTTCCGACCACCTGGTTCGCGCCTGGCGCGAGACCTTCGGGTTACCGACCCTGGTCAGCAATTGCTCGAATAATTACGGTCCTTACCACTTCCCGGAAAAACTGATCCCGCTCGCCATCCTGAAAGCGCTGCACGGCGAGGCGATCCCGGTCTACGGCGAGGGCGACAATGTCCGCGACTGGCTCTACGTGGAGGACCACGCTCGCGCCCTGTTCACGATCCTGAGCGAGGGCA
>VAZT01000233.1:0-7905 GCA_005884825.1 Alphaproteobacteria bacterium | reverse complement strand
ACAAAGATCAGGCACGAGTTGAGTTGGACACCCCGCGAAACCTTCGACAGCGGCCTGCGAAGGACCGTCGCGTGGTATCTCGAGAACCGCTGGTGGTGGGAGGAAATCTGGGCGCGCCGATACCATGGCGAGCGCCTGGGCACGGTGGCGGGCCAGCCGGCAAATCCGACGCCAGCAAAGTCCGGCTTGCCTCGCGCCGAGCAATGAGGAATAGAGACTTGGAGTTGGCCGGGAGGATCGACACGGTGCGTATGCTCGCTTTCGCCAGTCTCGTCTTGCTCGGCGGCTGCAACGATCAGCTTCGAGTCGTGAGTTTCGAGGCGGATCCGGCCGGCACGTTCGTCTTCACGGCGCAGACCAATACGGTGATGACAGAGAACGACGACGGTGAGGCCGAGCAGATTCGGCGCGACTGGCTCGCCGATGAGCTCAATGCCCGTGGGATATGCGGTGCCGGATATTTCGTCGAGACCCGTCGGCTCGTCGAGCCGGCGGACGCGCCATCCAGCAATGCGCACGACGTCGTCTATACCGGCCGCTGTCTCTAAATCGGCAAGGCGCTCCTGCCGTCATCCCCGATTGACGGCGCGCCACCGTTCAATCAGCGGCCCCGGTTTGCCGTAGACGGGATCGGAGGCCGGCAATGGCACCTCTTGGACGTTGCGCAGCACGCGCTCGCGGTGCTGCGCGCCGGGGCTGCACATGTCGGGGCTCTTGCCGCCGGGATAAGCGCCGACCACAACGAGATCGGGACTGGCGCCCTCGTTCTTGTGGGCGACGCCGGCCGGGATCACGACGACGTCGCCGGCGTGCAATTCTACCGTTGTGCCGTGCTCGCCGCCGAGCCGCACCCGAACCGAGCCGCCCGCGATGCCGAGCACCTCGTGCGCGGTGCTGTGGTAATGGTGGTGCGCGTAGATCCCGTTGCGCCAGGCGCCGCTCCAGCCGTTGTCCGCGAACAAAGTCTCGCAGTCGGCGACGCATCGGGGACCGGTCTCCACGCATCACAGGTGGAGAACCGTGTCAGACTACCTGGTTAACCAAGAAAATGCCAGCCAGGTTTTACGGTATCCCTTTGGCGTCGACATGCGTAGGCCGCGGGTCCGCGCTTTCTCGGCGGCTTATCCGCCGAGTGCGCGACTGCTCCGGAACCAGGAATTCATTTTCGGCGGGCTGTTCAGTTTTATCGGCTTGGCGAAGCGCTTTATTAACTACGATAAGATCTGGAACTGCTTGCCAAGTTTATCTTACTCGCGTATTTAGGCCTTTTCGCAGATTGGGCTCCCCCGTAGTGCCCGAGCGAGAATTTCCTTTTTCAGGCCCCGATTGATGGACTACCCGATCAAGACCGTGTGCGTTGTCGGTCTCGGTTATATCGGCTTGCCGACTGCCGCGACTTTGGCGAGCCGCGGCATCGATGTGATCGGCGTCGACATAAACCCTCGGGTCGTCGAAGCGGTAAATGCCGGACAGACCTATTTCTCCGAGCCCGATCTCGACATGCTGCTGCGCGCCGCGACGACATTGCGGAAATTGCGCGCCACGGCGCAGCCCGAGCCGGCTGATGCGTTTGTCATCGCCGTCCCGACGCCGTTCCGCGAAGATCGCTCACCCAATCTCGACTATATCGACTTGGCGGCAGACGCGATCGCGCCCGTTCTCGTCTCCGGCAATGTCGTGATCCTCGAATCGACCTCTCCGGTCGGCACGACCGGCCGGTTGGCCGATCGTCTGGCGCGGCTGCGCCCGGATTTGCGCTTTCCACCGACGCGGCATGCGGAGCCACTGGATGTGCATGTGGCGCATTGCCCGGAGCGAGTGCTTCCCGGGCGGATGGTCCGCGAGCTGATCGAGAACGATCGCATCGTCGGCGGGATGACCGAAGCCTGCGCCGAGCATGCCGAAGCGGTCTACCGCGTATTTCTGCAGGCGAAGGTGTTCCGCACCGATGCGGCGACGGCGGAACTCGTCAAGCTCGTCGAGAACGCCTCGCGCGACGTCAACATCGCGTTCGCCAACGAGCTATCTCTAATCTGCGACCAGCTCGGCCTCAATGTGTGGCACGTCATCGAGCTGGCCAATCGCCATCCCCGCGTCTCGATCCTCCAGCCGGGACCGGGGGTCGGCGGCCACTGCATCGCCGTCGACCCATGGTTTATCATATCGTCGGCGCCGGAGCGAACGCGGCTGATCCGCACGGCGCGCGAAGTCAACGACGCCAAGCCGAAGTTTGTCGTCTCACAGATCCGCGAGCGAGCCGAGCGGTTCAAGCGGCCCGTCGTCGCCTGTTTGGGTCTGACCTACAAGCCCGATGTCGACGACACGCGGGAGAGCCCGGCGATCGCGATCGCGGCGCAACTGGCGCGCGCCGGAAAGGACCGCATCCTGGTGGCCGATCCGAACCTGACCGGGCTTCCCGAGGAACTCGCCCCGCTCCCTAACATCTCGTTCTGCGAGACGCTAGAGGCCGTACGCGAAGCCGACATCGTCGCCCTCCTGGTGGCCCATTCGCCCTTTCGGAAGATCCCGCGCGAGGAGTTGATGCGCCGCGTCGTCATCGACGCGACCGGGCTGACGCATCAATATGCCTAGCCTCGCGTGGACAGTTTGACTGCGCCGGCGGACGACGGCTCGCGCAGGATGAAGCTACTGTTTGTTTTCGGGACGCGGCCTGAGGCCATCAAGCTCGCGCCGGTTTTCCTGGAATTGTCGGGCCGGCCGAGTTTCGACTGCAAGATGTGCGTCACCGGACAACACCGCGAGATGTTGAGCCAGGTCCTCGACTTGTTCGAGCTGCGGCCGGAATGGAATCTCGATTTGATGCGGCCAAATCAGGATCTCGCCTATTTGACCGGCGCCGTATTGTCCGGAGTGGGTGAGGTCATCGATGCCTTTAGGCCCGATCGGGTGATCGTGCAGGGCGACACGACGACGACCTTTGCCGGGGCGCTCGCGGCCTTCTACCACCGCATCGCGGTGGCTCACATCGAGGCCGGCCTCCGCACCGACAACATCTATTCGCCCTGGCCCGAAGAGGTGAACCGGCGGCTCGTGAGCCACATCGCCGATTTGCACTTTGCCCCGACCACGCGCGCACGAGAGAATTTGCGGCGGGAAGGGGTCCGTTGCGACCGGATCTTCGTCACCGGCAATACCGGGATCGATGCTCTGCTGCGGATTGCCGATCTACTGGATCACCGGCCAGACCTGCGTTCCCGATGCACGGCCGTTCTGCCTGCACATTTCGCGGGCAAGCGAATGGTTCTTATGACGGGTCACCGCCGCGAAAGCTTCGATGGCGGGATCGCCCGGGTTTGCCGCGCCGTGGCACGCATCGCCGACCGCGGCGATACCGCGGTTGTCTTTCCGGTGCACCGAAATCCCAGCGTCCGCCACGCGATTGAGCCGCTTCGCCGGCACCCGAACGTGCTCCTGACCGAGCCGGTCGATTACCCCGAGTTGGTGTTTCTGCTGAAGCGCTGCCATTTTGTGGTCACTGATTCGGGCGGGATTCAGGAGGAGGCGCCATCCTTTGGGAAACCGGTGCTGGTTACCCGAGAAACAACCGAACGCCCGGAGGCCATGGAACTGGGGCTTGCCAAATTGGTGGGCACCAACGAGGAGCTGCTCTTTTCCGAGATGACGGCGTTGCTCGACGATCCCGACGCCTATTCGCGGATGAGCCGCGTAGCGAACCCCTATGGGGACGGCCGCGCGAGCCATCGGATCGCGCGCCAGCTGATGGCGGAAGCCGGCATGCCGTGCCCGGAGGCGGCTGGTTAGCCAACGACCAGCGAAATCAGCGAAGCAACCGCTGCCCATATCGCCGCCCACAATCCGAGCGACAACGCCAATGCGAGCAGCAGCGAGGCTCGCTTGCTGAGGTGCGGGGCTTCGAGATCTGTCGATTTTTCGGACGGCGAAGCAGATCTCGGGGCAAAGCTGGCATTCATCGGATCTCCCTTCCCGGTGATTGGTTCGGCGATCGGGCCGCCCGCCCCCGCCGGTTGGGCCGATCTTGCGCCGTGCCGCGTCAAGCGCCTGTCCGAGACAGCGTCAAGATCCTGTCCTCCGGAGATGTTGTGGCTTGAGCGCGGCAGGAGACCTTCGCGCGAACGCGCCAGTTCTAAGCATCCGGGTAATAAGAAGACCTTTGTTAATCAATTCTTTAACTTCTACCGGCGTTTAGCTGGTTATACCGGCAAATCTTCTACAAAATTGGAGAAAATCCTAAACGATATTTCTTGTCTCTCGCGTGAAGTTGCCTACAGTCCAGCACGTCGCCAACACGATTCATCGAGAAAAATGATCCAAGGGAATTCTTCATACCGCGATTACGGAGTAAGTGAGGGCGCGAATTTCGACGGCGATCGGCTGCCGGTGGGCCCTGCTCTGTTTGCTGTTTTTGGACTGTCATTGCTCGGATGGGCTGTCATACTCGTCCCGTTTGTCGCAATCCTGCACCACTGAGCAGCAGACGGGGATAGCACCCGCACGCTTCCGCGCCGGCGAGGGCCCCGCAGCGGTCTCTTTCAGCTATTCCGTCTGGTAACCCCAGGCGCGGATCTGTGCGATTCCCGCCTGAAACCCTTTCGGAGTGAGACTGAAGCTGAACCCCCCCTTTTCCGTGTAGACGTCGATCAGAACAAGCGCTCCGACTTTGAGTTGTTTCAACGCAGCAAGCGCCTGCATGCTCGGGAATACGCAGTACCGCGCTTCCCTGCACTCGATCGGCGGGTTCTTGTCTATTCGAAGCACTGCCCTGGTCGGAAAAGGGTCACCGACAATCCCCATATTCCCAGTCTGAAGCATGACGACGAGAGCGAACGAGCCCTTCGGGCCGCCCCGGGTCTGCCAAAACGGCACCGTGATCGAGCAGTCCGGAGGACCCGCCCCGGGACCAGAATCGCATTCGGTGACCCACTCGTCGGCTCGGAATTTCTGTCCTGCGGCAGCCTTTGAAGCGCCCCACGTTTGAACGCAACCGACGAGCAAGACGAGCACTGCGGTAGGAAATCTTCTGCTGCGCATCATTTCATGTCGTATTGCGGCCCCATGGCAAAAATGCCGGCTCCTCTGATCTGCCACCCCATGGTCCGCATCAATGGCTTCAGTAGCGTTAACCTGGGGTCCGACCGAGCCCTTTGAAGTGGAAGACTGGTGCCCATCCGGTCAGTGTCGATGTTTACAGTTTTTTAAACCTTTTTTGAAGTTATGGCTTTGATTCCAGGTTAACTCTGATTCCCCTTTGCAACCGACTAAAACAGCGTTATGCGTGTGGGTCGACCGGGGCAAAGCAAGACTGAATCGGTCGCTATCAATTGGCCAATATGCGCACTGGGTGGCTCGCTAATGGGAACCCCAAGGGCCGATCGGTGTTCCCCTCGGATTTCCCAGTGTCGACCCGCGATTTTTCGCCGACGCTACCGCTTTCGCAACAGCTTAAGGATCTCGGATGCGCTGCTTTCTCGTGACCGGCGGTGCTGGCTTCCTCGGCTCGCACCTCGTCGACGCGTTGTTGAAGCAGGGACACCTGGTACGCGTTCTCGATGATCTGTCGAGCGGACACCGGCAGAACCTGCCGCGGCAGATCCAATTTTTGCACGGGGATGTCACCGATCCGACGACAGTCGAACAGGCTTTCGACGGCATCGATGCCTGCTTTCACTTGGCCGCAATCGCTTCGGTCGTGCGTTCTAGCCGCGAATGGTTGCGCACGCACCAAGTCAATCTCACCGGCACGCTCAACATTCTGCACCAAGCGCGGCGTTTGCGGCGCCGCCGAGAGATCCCTATCGTTTACGCCTCGTCGGCGGCGATCTATGGTGATTGCGCTACCGTTCCGATCGGAGAAGACACTCCGGTTGCGCCGATGAGCGCCTACGGCGCGGACAAGAGTGCGTGTGAGCTGCATGCGCGCGTCGTCGGCGCGGTGCACGAAATCCCGACCGTCGGATTGCGGTTCTTCAACCTGTATGGCCCCCGGCAAGACGCTCAGTCGCCATATTCCGGCGTTATCGCGCTTTTTGCCGATCGGCTCCGGCTCGGCGAACCAGTCGAAATCTTTGGCGACGGAGAGCAGGTTCGCGACTTTACCTACGTCGGGGATGCCGTCCGCGCGCTCGACCGAGCTTTGAGCGCGGTGAGCACCAGCGCCCCGGTCTTCAACATCTGCACCGGCAAGGGCACCAGCGTGCGGGTCCTCGCCGAGACGATGGCTGAATTGTACCAAACCGATATCACCGCTTACTACAGCCCGGCCCGATCGGGCGAAATCCGAATTTCTGTGGGAGATCCGCGCCGTGCTGCCGAGCAACTAGGCTTCAGTGCCGAGACCGCGCTGGCAGATGGGCTGGCAATCACCCTAGATCTGCCTCGTGATCGCTTCCAACTGAAGCCACGGGTCGTTGCCTAAAACCGGGCCGATCCGCGCGCGGTTTTCGCGACCCAGCGGAGATCGTGGCGACCCCGGCAGGATTCGAACCTGCGACCACTCGCTTAGAAGGCGAGTGCTCTATCCAGCTGAGCTACGGGGTCGTGGCTCCGTCTCGGTCCGCCAACGCGCGACAACGGGTCAATTGGGGATCCGGTCGTAGCGGAAATTGTCCGCATAGCTCTTCGGCTTCTCGGTGCTGTGCTGCGGCCGGACCACCGTGTAGTCGAGACCGTTTTTGGTCGCGAAGGCGACTGCGTCCTCCATAGTCTCGAAATGCAACTGCACCTCGTTCAATGTGTCTTCGGCGCTGATCCATCCCATCAGCGCCTCGGGCTGGCGGCGAGTGGCCGGCTCGTAGGCGAGCACCCATTTTCGGGCCCGCGCTCCGGATTGCATTGCCGTCTTTGCCGGCTTGAAAATTCGCGCCCGCGCCATCGACCTGCTTCTCTATCCGTTTAAAGCCTTTCCCGAAGGGCGCCCCCGAAATGGTCGGGGCGAGAGGATTTGAACCTCCGACATCCTGCTCCCAAAGCAGGCGCTCTACCAGGCTGAGCCACGCCCCGCCACGAAGGCTCACGCCCTTCTAGTCGTTTTACGGCTATCGAGCAAGGCTACGCGGCTCGAAGGGACGATGAATTTCACCCGTTTTCAGATCCGGACCGTCAGGCCGCTTCGCGCGGGTAAGCGGAATTTTGAGGTTCATGCGAACGATCAAAGGTTACGTCCGAGTCCTCCTTCATATCCATCAAGCGGCGCAACATTTCACGGCCGCGCGACAAGCGCGAGCGGACCGTGCCGATCGGAATGTCGAGCACCGCGGCCACCTCCTCGTAGCGCATCCCTTCGAGACCGACGAGAAGAATGACCTGCCGCTGCTCTTCCGGCAGCAGCCTGATCGCCCGTTCGAGGTCGCGCAGTTGCAAGCAGGCGCCGGCTCTCGGCGCCACCGTCAGCACCGGCGCGACGTCCTCCACCGCTACCACCACGCCTTCGCGCACCGAGCGGCGGATCTCGTTTACATTTTGATTATGCAAGATCGTGAAGAGCCAGGCGCGCAAATCAGTTCCCGGTTCCCAGAGATGCTCCTTGGCAATTGCGCGGACGAGGCAGCTTTGCACGAGATCGTCGGCTCGGGCGGGATCCCGAGTGAGGGCCCGAGCGTACCGCCGCAGCCGCGGAATTTCATTTTGCAGAAGCCGGGCAAAATCGCTCATGACATCACCTACCGGTCTTCAACCTCGGGCTGGCCGAAGCGCTTGCGATCGACCGTGAATATAGCGCCGCGCTGTAAATCTCCCGTGGCACCCGATGGCAAGCCCGTGAAGTGTTGTTTTCAATTGTAACGGTCTTCGCGAAGCCTAAGAGAGACGACGCGGGTGATCATGCGATTGACCCGCTCGGCCTCGGCACTTTATCTTGCTGCGCCGCACCGAGCCCGTAGCTCAGCCGGTAGAGCAACTGACTTTTAA
>VAZT01000707.1 GCA_005884825.1 Alphaproteobacteria bacterium | reverse complement strand
GATCTGGGCGGCCGCCTGCAATGTGTACCGCCCATCGACAAACAGCGCTGCGTGGTCGCGCAACACGATCGCGAGGCCGGCCGACCCGGTAAAGCCGGTCAGCCACGCGAGACGCTGACCGCGGGGCGGCACGTATTCCCCCTGATGCTCATCGGCGCGAGGCACGATGAACCCGTCGAGTCCGCGCGACGCCAATTCCTGCCGAAGGCGGGCGAGACGCTCCGGTCGCGGCAGCCGAGCGAAATCGTCGCGTGAAAGACCGTCGTGGTATTCGGCCAACTTGGCGGCCCGCAACGCCTCGAGACAGACAGCAAGCTGTTGCGGCATCGGGTCGGCGACGAGCACATGCCAACTGGTCCCGATTTCGGCCGGGCCGGCCAGCACACCCTCGATCAACGCCTCGACCGCGTCGGGGTCGTAGGGAGAACCTGCCGCCTTCAGCAATCGCGCCATCTCGTCCCGGTTCGGTTGGGTCGCGCTCGACCTCATCTACTGTTCCTTTTTCTGTGCATGGCTGAATTGCAGGGCTGCCGTTGCTCTTTTTGCGGTGCAGCACCAAGTGCTTGTGCGGCGCAACATAAGCGGCGCACTGGAGTCGTAGCCATGTCCGTAGTCAATCTTCTCGTCTCCACCGGAAGGCGGTTTTCCGAATGGCGGCACCGGCAGCAAGCCTATGCGGAGCTGATGGCGCTCGACGACCACTCGCTCGCCGATATCGGGCTTCACCGTTCGCAAATCGCCGGCCTCGTCGAGGGTTACCGTTTGCCCAATCCATCCTCGCCGGTGCCCTTCCGGAACCCGGAAAAGCTCGCTCGGCCGAAGGAGGCCTGAGCGGTCTTCCGGCCGAGGCGATTTCAGAGATGGGGGCTTCGGCCCCCATCGTCATCTGTAACCCATGCCGGCGGCGCATCACCAGCGTCGACCACCCGTCGATGACCACCCTGTGATCGAGCACGATGCCGCAGCCGCGATGCGGTGCGAGTACGATCGGCTCCTGCCATCGCAACAATCCCGACAGCACAGCGCGTCCGCGGGGAGCCAGCCTGCGAGCAAGGTCGGCGGCCATAACCGCCAATGGGCGCGCGAGGATATTGGACAGGATCAGATCATAGCGTGATCTGCGGATGAGCCGATCACGGTAGCCCGGTGCCTCGCGGCTTTGCACCAGCCCCCTTACGCCGTTGCGGGCGGCGTTGTGTCGGGCGACGCTTATCGCTCTCGGATCAATGTCGGCGGCCAGAACTTTGCGGTGCAGCAATTTCGCTGCGGCGATCGAGAGAATCCCCGTTCCAGTTCCGATGTCGAGCAGTCTGTGAAACTGCCGTCTACGCGCCAGTCGCTCGAGCGACAAGAGACAGCCGCGGGTCGACGGATGCTCGCCGGTACCGAACGCGGTCGCAGCGTCTACCGCGATCCCGATCGCTCCCGCCGGCACCTTGCCATCATGATGCGAGCCGTAAACAAAGAACCGGCCGACCCGCAAGGGCGGAAAGGACAGTTGGTTATCCGCGAGCCAGTCGCGGGCCGGCAGGATTTCCTCGCCGAATTCGGCCAGAGTTCCGCCGTTGGCAGCCGCGACAAGCGCGAGCTGCGCCCCGAGCTCTGCGTCGAGCAAAGGCGATTGCCGATAGGCCTCGACCCGCCACTCCTCGGGCGTGGTTTCAAACGCCGAGACGGCGTCGGCCCTGTCGTCGAGCAGCACGAACACGGCGTTCGCCGCGTCCGCGCCGCGAACCTGAGCGAGCAGGCGCCAGAGAGAATCCAAGGGAAGTGCCCCTCACCCCGCCCCTCTCCCCGCAAGCGGGGCGAGGGAGTAATCTCGATTCCCTCGCCCCGCTTGCGGGGAGAGGGCTAGGGTGAGGGGCGAACGTCGGCGAACCATCACGCGTGCTCGACGAAGGCGTCCATGATCTTCTTGTCGCCGGCGACATCGAAATGGATGGCGAGCTTGTTGTCTTCGACCGCAGTGATCGTGCCGTAGCCGAATTTTTGGTGAAATACCCGTTCGCCCGTGGAAGACGCGGTCCAGCCCGGCGAGGCGGCGGCGCCTGATCCGAAGGCCGGCCCGAGCCCCAACCCGAGCTCGGTGATGATCTCGACGTGATCCGGCGACAGCTCGTCGACAAAGCGCGAGCGGGCGGCGCTCTGCCATTGGCCATGGATGCGCCGATTGGCGGCGAACGACACGAATACCCGATGACGCGCCCGGGTCAGCCCGACATAGGCCAAGCGGCGCTCCTCTTCGAGGCCCTTCAGCCCGTGCTCCTCGACCGACCGCATACTGGGGAACAGCCCCTCCTCCCAACCCGGCAGGAACACCGTGTCGAATTCGAGGCCCTTGGCGCTGTGCAGGGTCATCAGATTGACCATGTCGCCGCCGGCCTCGGCGGCATTGTCCATCACCAGACTGACATGCTCGAGAAAGCCGCCGAGATTTTCGAACTCGGCCATCGCAACGACCAGCTCTTTGAGGTTTTCGAGCCGGCCGGCCGCGTCCGGTGAGCGATCGGCCTGCCACATCGCGGTGTAGCCCGATTCGTCGAGCACGATTTGCACGAGGTCGGTATGCGAGATCCGCTGGGCTTGCGCGCGCCAGCCGTCAACCGCGCCGATGAACGCGGCCAGCGCATTGCGGGCGGCTGGCCTCATCCGATCGCCGGCGATCAACAGGCGCGCCGCTTCGATGAGTGGCAGCCTTTCGGTGCGGGCAAAGCTGTGCAGCTCCTGCACGGTGGCGCTGCCTATGCCGCGCCGGGGGGTGTTCAGAATGCGCTCGAAGGCGAGATCGTCGGCGGGTTGATTGAGAAGCCGCAGATAAGCGAGCGCATCGCGGATCTCCTGCCGTTCGTAAAA
>VAZT01000706.1 GCA_005884825.1 Alphaproteobacteria bacterium | reverse complement strand
AGAAGCCCTGCGTGCCGGGCGTGCTGGATTTTGGGAGCGCGCCGCGGCGCTTCGCGCCGAAACGCGCGGCCGTAAACTAACAAGTTCGACGGAGCTTATCCGTCAGGACCGGGACGAGCGGTGAGCATCGTTATCGACGCTTCAGTTGCCCTCAAATGGGTCTTCGAAGAACCCGGAACCGACGCGGCCCTCGCGCTTCGTGGCGAGCAACTGATCGCGCCGGAGATTTGGCTCGCGGAAGCCGCAAACGCGTTATGGCGGCATGTGAGGCTTGGTGAAACCACCGCCGCCGAGGCGCTCGCGCGAATGGGCGAGTTGGCCGAGGCACCGGTTGCGACGCTCTCGATCGAGCCGCATGTCGCCCGTGCATTAAGGCTCGCTACGGAACTCTCCCATCCGGTATACGACTGCCTCTACCTCGCACTTGCCTTGAATTACGATACACACGTCATCACCGACGATCGGCGGTTTGCCGCTGCTGTGACCGACAGACCGGACCTTGCCGAGCGAGTAAAACTTCTGCGGAACTGACGTGGGAGTCGGGTTGTGCGACGCCTACCCGCAGCCGGCGACGGCGCGGCGGGCCATGACGCCGACGAGGTGGGCGCGGTACTCGGCGCTAGCGTGGATGTCGGAGTTGAGGTTGGTGTCGGGGATCGCGATGTCCTTGATCGCGTCGGGTGTGAAGGAGCGGGCGAGCGCTGCTTCCATTTCGGGGACGCGGAAGACGCTGGGACCGGCGCCCGTCACCGCAACGCGCACGCCGCCGCCGGTGCGGGCGACAAACACGCCGACGATCGCGTAGCGCGAGGCGGGGTTGCGGAATTTCTGGTAGCAGGAGGCTTGCGGTTTCGGGAAGCGAACCGCGGTGACGATCTCGGCCGGTTCGAGCGCGGTCTCGAACATGCCGGTGAAGAAATTGTCGGCGGCGATCTCGCGCTTGGTGGTGTGCACGGTGGCGTTGAGCCCGACCACCCCTGCCGGGTAGTCGGCGGCCGGGTCGTTGTTGCTGATCGATCCGCCGAGCGTGCCGCGGTTGCGCACCGCGGGGTCGCCGATCATCCCCGCCATCGCGGCGAGCCCGGGGATGCCCTGCTTGACGACGGGCGAACGGTTGACCTCGGCGTGCCGCGTCATCGCGCCGATGACGATCGCGTCGCCGGCGTCGGTAATGCCGCGCAACGACGGGATCGCGGCGAGGTCGACCAGATCCGACGGACGGGCGAGGCGCAGCTTCAGCGTCGGGATCAGGGTCATGCCGCCGGCGACGAGCTTTGCTTCCTCGTTGGCGCCGAGCAGATTGGCGACCTCGTCGAGGCTCGTCGGCTTGTGATAGTTGAATTCGTACATCGGGCTCTCCCTAATCCGCGGCGAGCGGCGAACGGTGCTGTTGGATCAGGCGCCACAGCCTCTCGGGCGTCGCCGGCATGTCGAGATGGCGGATGCCGAGCGGTTTCAGCGCATCGACCAGGGCGTTGGTGATCGCCGCCGGCGCGCCGATCGCCCCGGCCTCGCCACAGCCTTTGACGCCTAGCGGGTTGTGCGTGCACGGGGTCACGTTGGTGGACAATTTGAAGTACGGCAGGTCGCCGGCGCGCGGCATCGTGTAGTCATTGTAAGAGCCGGTCAGCAGCTGGCCGGTTTCCTTGTCGTAGACGCAGGCCTCGAGCAAGGCCTGGCCGATGCCCTGGGCGAGCCCGCCATGGACCTGGCCCTCGACGATCATCGGGTTGAGGATGCGCCCGAAATCGTCACTGGCGGTGAAATTGACGACCGCGACTTGCCCGGTTTCCGGGTCGATCTCGACCTCGGCGACATGGGCGCCGGACGGGAAGGTGAAGTTCTTCGGATCATAAAAGGCGGTCTCGTCGAGGCCGGGCTCCAGTTCCTCATGCGGGAAATTGTGCGGCACATAGGCTGTTGGTGAGGTCGAGCTTGACGACCCGCCCCGCTTTGGCGAACGCGGCCTCGACTGCGGCCAGATCGCCGAGATGCCAATCGTAGCAGAGATTGCCGGGCGCTTCGCCGTGGACGATCTCGACGCTCTCGATCGGGATGCCGAGAGTGTCGGCGACGAGTTGCGAGAAGGTCGTCTCGTGCCCTTGGCCATGACTGTGCGAGCCGGTCAGCACCGTCACGCTGCCGGTCGGGTGGACGCGGACCGCAGCGCTTTCGAACAGCCCCGCGCGGGCGCCGAGCGAGCCGACGACCGCCGAGGGGGCAATGCCGCAAGCCTCGATATAAGTGGCGATGCCGAGGCCGCGCAATTTCCCCCGCGCCGCCGCATCCCGACGCCGCGCTTCGAAGCCCTGGTAATCGGCTGCCTTCAGCGCGAGCTCCAATGTCGTGAAGTAATCGCCGCTGTCGTATTGGAGGGCGACCGGGGTCTGATACGGGTAGGCGTCCTTCGCGATGAAATTGCGCCGGCGCAGCTCGGCCGGATCCATCCCAAGCTCGTCGGCGGCAAGGTCGACGATGCGCTCGAGCAGAAAGGTCGCCTCCGGGCGGCCAGCGCCGCGATAGGCGTCAACCGGCACCGTATGGGTAAAGACAGCCTTGGTCTCGACATAGATCGCTGGGGTTGTGTAGGTGCCGGCGAGAAGGGTCCCGTAAAGATATGTCGGGATACTGGGCGCGAAGGTCGACAGATAGGCGCCCATATTGGCGATCGTCGACACCTTCAGAGCGAGGAACTTCGCATCTCGGTCGAGGGCGAGCTCGACATGGGTGACATGGTCGCGCCCATGCGCGTCCGACATGAAACTCTCGGAACGTTCCGCGGTCCATTTGATCGGCCGCCTCATCTTCCCGGCGGCCCAGGTCACGATCGCCTCTTCGGCGTAGTGGTAGATCTTTGATCCGAAGCCGCCGCCGACATCGGGCGCGACGACCCGCAGCTTGGCCTCCGGGATGTGCAACACGAAGGCGCCCATCAGCAGGCGGATTACATGCGGGTTCTGGCTCGTCGTGTAGAGGGTGTATTCGCCGGTTGCCCGATTGAACTCGCCGATCGCGGCGCGCGGCTCCATGGCGTTGGGGACGAGCCGGTTGTTGGTGAGGTCGAGCTTGACGACCCGCCCCGCTTTGGCGAACGCGGCCTCGACTGCGGCCAGATCGCCGAGATGCCAATCGTAGCAGAGATTGCCGGGCG